>JAYSTV010000001.1:0-1900 GCA_043719425.1 Acidimicrobiia bacterium
CTTGGCCAGAAGCAGGGCCCACGCCACGTCGAACAGGTTGTGACTGGCGATGCCGATTCGCACGGACTGCATCGAGTCGATATGAAAGGCACGGTCGACTAGGCGCTTGAAGCTGGCGTCCACATCGGGTTTGTTGTCATAGGGCGCGGCCTCCCAGCCGTGAAGTTCGGCTTCCACCTGCTCCATGGCGAGGTTGGCGCCCTTCACGATGCGAATCTTGATACCGGCACTGGTGCGCTCGAATCGCTGGCGGGACCAGGCGATCAAGCGGTCGAAAGCTTGGTGCGAATCAGGGAGATACGCCTGCAGCACGATGCCGGCTTCAAGACGCTCAAACACGGGTTCGTCGAGGATCTGCATGAAGGCCACCAGGGTCAGCTCGAGGTCGCGATACTCCTCCATGTCGAGGTTGATGAACTTGGCCGGACTGGCCGAAGCGGCCGCGGCGAAGAGCGGCCGGAGTCGGGCCAGGATGCGAGCAACGCTGTCGTCGAACGCCATGGCATCGAGCTGCGTGGTGACGGCCGAGACCTTCACCGATACATACTGCACGTCGGGCCGGGCCAGTATGGCTGACACGGCGGCCAAGCGCCGGGATGCTTCGCCCTCTCCAAGGATGGCCTCACCCAGCACGTTTACGTTGACCTGGAATCCGCCTGCGGCCCGCATAGCCAGGTGCTTGGCCAATGGCGCCGTCTCTGCCGGAAGGATCACTCCGGCGCTCTCGTTGCGAACCCGGCGGCGTACGAGCGGCATAACGATCTGGGGAATGAGGGGCGCCACGCGCTCGGCCACCCGAAGACCGAACTGGTCAAATGCGGTCATCGACGATGGGATACCGGTGCGGGACACCAGCGACTGGAATAGCAGCGCCGCCCGTCGCGGCTGCGCGACGCGAAGCACGGAATCGGCCAGGCCGACCGAAAGCTCGATGGCCTTATCGTTGGTAACCACCCGACTCAGCCGACGGCGCCGGCGCTGCTCGGCCGGGCTGCGGTGCGACGCCTGCAACCAACGTGCTGCGAGCGCAATGGCCGCGTCGGCGCGAACGCTGTCGACTTGCTCGATGTCGATGCCGGCTTCGTCGGCGTTTGTTTCGGGAGGAGACGAGAGGGGTTCCACTCTTTCATCATCCGCCGACGGTCTTGTACCGTCTTCGCTATCGACGGTGTCGTATCCGTACCATGAGGGTGTGCCTGACCCGTTCGCTCCCTTTGTGCAGATGGCCGACCTGCTCGATACCGCACCCGGCATCATGTATTGCGTCAAGAGCGCCGATGGCCGTTACGTAGCGGTCAACCACGCGTTTGCAGAGAGGGTAGGCAAAGCCGATCGCCGTGAGGTGGTTGGTCGACGAGCTACCGACCTTTTCCCGGCCCACCTGGCCGAGCCGTACGAAAGCCAAGACCGAGCGGTCATCGAGACGGGACGTCCGCTTCGAGATGCGTTGGAACTCATCGCCGATCGCAACGGTCATTCGGGTTGGTTCGTAAGCAACAAGCAAGCGATCCGCAATGCATCGGGGGACATCGTGGGTGTAGCGGTACTTTCCGTCGATCTCCGGCGACGTCAGGAGGACCGCGTTGACGTCGATGCGTTCGCGGCGGTCATGGCGTTGGCCCCAGAGCATCTGACGCGCACGGTTGAGGTCGCCGAGCTGGCAGCGGCCGCTGGTCTCACAGCCACCCAGCTTGAGCGACGGATGCGGCGAGCGCTCGGGTTGTCGCCTCGGCAGTATCTGCTGCGCACGCGTGTTGACGAAGCGACGCGACGGTTGGCAACGACCAATGAAGCGCTCGCCGACATCGCTCATGCCTGCGGTTGGTACGACCAGAGCGCGTTCACCCGGCAGTTCACCCGCGTCGCGGGCTGCACACCGGGCGAGTACCGCCACCGTCAC
>JAYSTV010000002.1:0-1897 GCA_043719425.1 Acidimicrobiia bacterium
TACCTGGGTGCGGTGTACCGGACGCTGTTTCCGTCACGAGTCCGGTCGATGATTCTCGACAGCGCTGTGGATCCAACTCGCTTCGGCGTGAATCAACTCCTCGATCCGGTGGCCGCCGCCGAAGTAGCCCTTGTCGCGTTTCTCGCCGACTGCGCGTCGGGCGCCCTGAATCCCTGCGCCTTCAACGACGGCACGGATTTGGTCGTCAAGTACGACACCGTTCGGGAGAAGTACGTCTCCAGTTCGCGTCGCGGTCGGGAGGCCGGCGAAGAACTCTTTGACAACACGATCGCCGACCTTGTCGGGTACCCGCGCAACGGTTGGCCGATTCTCGGACGGGCGTTGCAGGAACTGGCCGCGGGCCTCTCGCCGAACTTCAATCAGACTGCCGCGGACAGCCGGTCGAATGATCAAGCGGAACGCCTCGTCCCACTCGATCAGTTCTCGACCGCCACCAACTTTGCGGTCAACTGTCGCGATGGGTTGCTCCCGCGTGATCCGTCGTCGTTCCAAACCGTCTACTCGCAGACTCCTGCTGTCGGCCCCCACTTTGCTGGGCTTCGCGGCGATGCCCGCCTGACCTACACCTGCATCAACTGGCCCGCACCGGTGACCCAGCAGGTCCCGCTGACCTCTCAGGCAGGAGCACCAACGCTGGTCATCGGCAACACCTATGACCTCACCACGCCGTACCGATGGTCCCAAGCCATGGCCGCCACGCTCGGCGTGACCCTCCTCACGCGCAACGGCGGTGGTCATGTGGCCATCACCAAGAGCGCCTGCGTGCGTGACGCGGCCGCACGGTTCTACCTCGACGGCGCGGTGCCGGTGCCTGGCACCATCTGCTCCCCGAGTCTTTCCAGCCCGAGTTAGCTCAGAAGCCGTCACAAACATCGCTGGTCGCTCGTCTTGTTGGTATGACTTCCCCGACCGAGCCCATTCATGACCACTACGACGTGGCGATCGTCGGCGCCGGTTGGGCCGGCCTGAGTGCGGCGATTGCGGCGTCGACTCCGGGCACGAGCGTTGTCTTGCTCGAGCAGCGCGCCGACGTCGGTGGACGCGGGCGTTCAACCGAGCGAGGTCCGTTCACGTGGAACGACGGTCCGCGCGCGGTGTACCACGAAGCGGAGAAGCTTCTCGTGGCCATGGGCGTGTCGGTGACCGGGAAGTCGCCAACGTTGCGGACCATCGGCACGTGGGAGTCATCGACCTATCGACTTGCCAACGTGCGCGACCGGTTCCTCTCAACGCGCCAAAAGGTTGTGTTGGCCAACCTCATGCGGTTGGTTTTCACGACCAACGTCGACGCAACCCAGGGCCACTCGTTCCAGGACTGGGTGTCTTCGCACGCCGACGACGCACGGGTGCAGGCCGTTGCTCTCATGCTGGCCCGCACCGCGACCTACTGCGCTGAGCTCGACCAGACCGACGCAGCCATCATCCTTACAAAGGTTCGCGAAGGTCGCCACGGCGTGCGCTACGTCGATGGAGGTTGGACCACCATCACGCAACAACTCGAACGCCTGGCAGTCGATCGCGGCGTAGCGATTGCCCACAAGGCTCCGGTTCGAACGTTGACCGCCGACGGCCACAGCTGGCAGGTAGGCGGTGCGGAACTCACCATCTCGGCCCGCAGCGTTGTCCTCGCGGGACTGGCGCCGTCGCAGTGCGCGTCGCTCGTGCCCTCGTCGTCGACCATCGCCACATGGGCCGCCGCCACACGACCAGTCACGGCGTCATGTCTCGACCTCGGGCTCGACGCGCTCCCGGTGCCACGGCATCTCATCACCCTCGGGCTCGATCAGCCGATGTACCTGTCGTTCCACAGTCCGTTCGCCAAGCTGGTGAACGGTCGGGGGCACGTGGGTCACGCCATCCGCTACGACACCGCGGC
>JAYSTV010000011.1:0-11008 GCA_043719425.1 Acidimicrobiia bacterium
ACGCTCCAGCGAGACCTGGCGACGAGCTACAACTCCGACAGGAATGGCTGGACAAGCGGGAGTCCGCATCGAAACCAGATCGTGGAATCGCCAACTCGCGGGTGTCGCTGGTCAACCAAGACGCCGTGACCGTGTTGAGTCACCTCGACAGTGTGCTGCTCCGACGCCGAGAGTTGCGCGCCAACACGTAGTTTGCAACTCAGCGTAGCGTTCGTGACTACTCGTTGATCGCCTTCACGAACGCTTCGTCGGCTGCTGTTGGTTTGCGATGCCTCCGCTTTCCCGGCGTGAAAGGCCGAGCGGCAGCTCTCAACGCTTCAGGTGACTCTTCGAGCGATTCACCGATCTCCGGATCACGAGTCTGCGAGACGTTCATGATCCGGTGGAGTTCCTCGGCTGCAGCTGACTGGATCGTGTCGGTCACATGGCTATACGTATCGAGGGTCATCGCCACCGTCGTGTGCCCGAGGCGTTCCTGCACGATCTTGGGATGAATCCCTGCCGTCAACGCGACCGTGGCCATGGTGTGGCGCAGATCATGCAAACGGATCGCCGGGACACCCGCCCGTTCACTCGCACGACCGAATATCGTGCGAAGCCGCTGCGGGTGATACGGCCTGCCAAACTCGTCGGCAAACACCGCATCGTCCGGGCCTGCTGCAACGAGCGCCAACGCCGCACGCTCCGCGGCCTGGCGATCCCGATGCGCTCGAAGCTCCGACGAGACGTCTCCGGCGAGTTGCACCACACGACGCGACCCGGCCTTCGGCTCCACTGTCACCACACGAAACCCGTCCGTCGTGCGCTGCACCACGATCGACACCTTGCCGCTGGCCAGATCGACATCTCGCCATCGCAGCCCGGCCAACTCGCCACGGCGAATCCCGGTATGCAAGGCAACGAGCCACAACGCGAACAGGCGCTCGCCACATACCGAAGCAAGGAACGTCGCAGACTGCGCCGGAGTCCACACGGTCATCGTTCGACCGTCTGGTCTCGGGACCTTCGCCGGAGTGACAGGACTAGCGTTGAGCAAGCCCCAACGAATCGCATCGTTAAACGCTCGGCGTAACGTTCGATGCACCTGACCGACCGTCGTCGGAGACAACGGGCCTCCTTCACGAGCACCACCCGCGAGCAGGTCGGCATACAGCTGCTCGACCTGGCGCGTCGACAACCGAGACAACCGCACATCACCAATCCGCGGCACCACATAGGTAGCCACGATCGTCGAGTAGTTCGACAACGCCGACTCCGCCACCTCCTGACGAATCCCCCGCAACCAGCGATCCATCAAGAACCCACCCACCGTGTCCGGCGCACGACGCAGCGGACGATCATCCTCGTACTCCACCAACGCCTCCCCCAACGCGATGCGGGCATCGGCCTCTGAAGCGAACCCTCCGACCTGGACCTGCCGACGCGTTTGACCCCTCACCGCAGGCAAATCGAGCCGATACGCCCACGACCCACCCAGATTCCTCGGCCCACGCACGGATCCCTTGACCATCACCAAACAATAGTGTCCACGACTGTCCACCGAATGGAGTGGACGCTTCGTGGACACTAGTAATCCTCGCTTGTCAGATACTCCCTCTGACCTGCGGTTTTGTGGTCGGGCTGGCGGGACTCGAACCCACGACCTCTTGACCCCCAGTCAAGCGCGCTACCAAGCTGCGCCACAGCCCGTGACGTTGCCCAGCTTACACGGTCCATCCGCCCCCAACGGGGAGAAATCCCCGAGGGGCCAGCCCTCCCGGGTGCGACGATGACGGCCATGGAATCCTGCGGTGCGTGCAGTTTTGTCTACGCCACGGTCGCCCCTAGCGATATCGCTCAGCGCCTTCGCCACTATGGCCGAGTGGTCGACCGGTGGCTCCAACTCGGTGACGACGACGCCCCGGAGTGGACTGCGGCACGAACAACGAGACCCAATCCAGCCGTATGGTCCGCGCAGGAATACGCCGGACACCTGCTCATCGTGACCCGCCTCCAGCTCGAGCGCGTCACGACCGCCACCAAGATGGACACGCCCGAGTTTGAACCAGTGCGCGTCGACGAACGCACCACCGATGGGCGCTTCAACGAGCGCCCTATCGCTGGACTTCGCCGCGAACTCACCGCCGCAATCGATGCGCTCGCCGAACTGTTCGCCTCACTTGACGAAACCCAACGCGAGCGAAGCGGCGTGTACCACTGGCCGGTTCGCACCCAGCGAACAATGACGTGGGTGGGCCGTCACACCATCCACGAATTCCGTCACCACGCCAGCGACATGGCGTCGGCAATCGCCGCGGCGAAAGCGTTCGGGCCGAACACGGAGGCCGACGAGCAGGTGTCATTGCTCGCTTGGCTTGAGTACCACCGAGCCACGCTGGCCTCCGCCTGCGCCGGCGCTTCCGACGAAACGATGCGAGCGCGACCGGTCACCACCTCAGCACTCAGCCTCCTCGGCCTCGTCCGCCATCTCACCGTGGTCGAGCAGTACTGGTTCGCGGAGATCTGGTCCGGGCTCGATGTCGACGACCGCTACGTGAGCGACGACGACCAAGACGGCGAATTCAACGACACGTTGCACGCCGACATCGACGAGGCACTGGCGACGTGGCGTCGTCAGTGCTCGATCTCAAGACGCATCGTCAGCGACGCGACCTCGCTCGACGATCTCGCCGCGAGACTGCGGCGAAACCGGCCGGTGAACCTGCGCTGGATCCTCACCCACATGATCGAGGAATACGCACAACACAACGGGCACGCCGACCTGTTGCGCGAACTGGCTGACGGAACATCCAACGCCTGAACGCTCGATTCGTCACCACCGGCCGCCAGCGCTACGGTCAGCCCATGCCTGCATTCATTCTTTTCATGAACGACGTAAACGACGCCGAAGGGTACGGCGCCTATCTCCGAGTTGCCCGGACCGCGCCGACCACCGGCAAAACCCGGATCTTCGGTGACGGCGCCCCGCTCGAAGGCGCCGTTCCTCACGTGCGGGTCATCCTCGTCGAGTTCCCCGACCGTGCTGGCGCCGAGGCCTGGTACAACTCGCCGGAATATCAGTCGGCAATCCCGATGCGCCAAGCGTCAACCACCGGTTTTGGGGTCATCGTCGACGGGCTGCCGATCTAGAAAAGGCCCGGAGTCCGCGTCTATGCGCCGATGAACTCCACGGCGGCGAAGCACTCCGGTCGATGCGTGTCGAAAGCGCCGTGCGGTTGGAGCGACCACGCGGCCACGTGGGCGTGGCCGGAGATGTGGACCTGCTGGAACCTGCCGACGAACACTCGCATGTCCGTCGGCGGATTGTCGATCGAAGTAAGCGCGCCGCGCAGCTGTGACAGCCCGGCCCACGGAAACAGCACCTCGGCGCTCCAGCCTCGACTCACGGTGGACGAGTTCGCCCTGCCGTCAACGGCCACGGCAACTTCGAGACCGGGATAGTCGTAGCCGAGCCACGCAATCCGCACGCCGCGCGGATGTGTGCCGGTCCAGAACGACGATGGCGTGCGGTCGTAGTCACCGGCAAATGTGAAGACGTCGGGCCGATCAATGCGCAGCTCGCTACGGATCTCCGGGGCCACGCGATCCAGTGCATCGCGCCACACGTGGAGAACCTCGTAGATCGTGCCGAGCACGTTCACTTCGAACTCGTAATAGCAGTGACCGAAGTCCAGGAAGATCTCGAGATCGTTTTCGCGAAAGATGAGATCGTCGCGGGTCTGCAACGTTGCTGCCGGGAACGGATCCTCAGCGCGCATACCAAAGAGCAGTCCCTCGTGTGTTGCCATGCAAGCGACGCAGGTGTCGTAGAGACCAGGCTGGCCCGACACCATGTCGACGAAACGGCCCGACCATGGGGCATCGCGCCACACGTCGCCGTCGAGTGCCCCCGAACGATTCCACGCGACGTCGCGCCGAACCGAACAAGCCAAGACCACAGAGCGATGGTACCGCTCGTCGGCGATCCCCGCGTAGCGTCAACGGCCGTGCCCCACAACGAACACTCTGCGCCTCTGGCGGACTCCCTCGCGGCCTACGCGCAGGGCGAGGTGGCGTCGTTCCATATGCCCGGGCACAAACAGCGCGTGCCGTCACCGATGAGCGAGGCCGCTCTCGGCGCCGACATCTGGCGCCACGACGTGAGTGAGATGGGCGGCTTCGACTACCTACACTCGCCGTCGAGCGCCATCGTCGACGCGCAACATCGAGCGGCCAAGACCTTCAGCGCGGGACGAACCTTCTTCCTGGTCGGCGGCTCGACAGTGGGCAACCTGGCCGCCTTCGTGGCCTTCGCCGGCGATGGATCCGACGTCGCTGCACTCCGTGGTTCGCATCGCAGTGTCTACGCCGGGATTGTACTCAGCGGTGCTCGACCGCACTACCTGCCGATGCACTACGACGAGAACGAGGACGGTTGGTTCCTGGCTGATCCTTCGGCCGTCTCGCATCTACCCGACCGTCTCGCCGTCGTGCACGTGACCCGCCCCAATTACTACGGCATGGCTTGCGATCTCGCCCCCTACCGAGCCCTCGCTGACCGCACCGGCGCCGTGTTGGTCGTCGACGAAGCCCACGGATCGCACTTCGGTTTCCACCCAGCATTCCCGCGTTCGGCCCTTACCGAAGGGGCCGACGTCGTTGTCCAGTCGACTCACAAGACGCTACGCGCGCTTACCCAAGCGTCGATGCTTCACGTTCGGGAAGGCTTCGACTCGTCGCTCCTAGAACGGGCGCTGCCCATGCTGCAGTCGTCATCGCCCTCGGCTCTCCTGACGGTGTCGCTCGATCTCGCCCGAGCCGAACTCGACGACAACAACGAATCACTCTTTGCCGCTCTCCTCGATCTCTCCACGTTTGCCCGCGCTGAACTCGCCGACCTCTCGGGCTTTCGCGTGCTGGGCGGTCAGAACACTGATCCGGCGAAACTGGTGATCGACGTGTCCGGCCGCGGGTGGACCGGCTTCACCGCGTCGAAGTGGCTCCGCGACACTGCCCGGGTCTGGATAGAGCTGGCCGACTTCCGACGTATTGTCTGCTCGCTTACCTTTGCTGATGACGCCGTGTCGGTCAGAGTCCTCCTCGCGGCGTTGCGTGCCCTCCACGCCGCCAAAGCGCCAGGCACTGGCGCGCCGGCCAGTTCCGGGGGTTCGCTGCCGGTCCCGCCGCAGGTCATGGCGCCCCGCGCCGCCCTCAACTCGCGGATCGCTGCCGTTACGCTGCCGCAGTCGTTGCTTCGTACGTGCGCGGAGTATGTGATTCCGTATCCGCCTGGCATCCCGCTCATCGTGCCCGGCGAACAGATCACCGTCGACGTGTTGACCGCCATCGAAAACGTTCGTGCGGCCGGGGCAACAATCGTGGGACCGCTCGACCGCTCCGGCACGTCGCTTCAGGTGGTCGCCGAAACCACACCCTGACGGTTCCAGGCGCGCAGGACACGGTGTCCCTTGTGCCCCGCCACCAGAGCCACCGATGCGGTGCCGTTGTCGAGCCCACCGGCCGTGTCTACTGACCAGCCCACGGCCCGACTAACGAGTGCTCGACTGAGGTGGCCGTGACACACGACGACGATCGCCTCGTGTCCATCTTCGTCCACAACGTCGTCGAGCTCGTCGAGGAACGCGTCGCATCTCGCGGCAACGTCGCCCGGCAACTCGCCACCCGGGCACCCATCGCGCCATAGATTCCACGACGGCTGCCGCTCAAGGATCTCATCGGTGAGCAGTCCCTCGTAGTCGCCGTAGTCGAACTCGGCGAGGCGCTCGTCGACCACCGCGGAGTCAGCCAGCGCGAGTCGAGCGGTTTCAATGGCCCGGCGACGCGGACTGGTGAACACGCGAGTAATTCGATGGCCGTCGAGTAATCCGTCGATCACGGGGGCGGCGGCAATGGCCTGTGCCCGTCCGAGGTCGGTCAGGGCGAGGTCGGTCCGACCCGTGTGGCGTCCGAGCCGAGACCATTCCGTTTCACCATGACGAACGACAAGGAGGGGCCCCAGGAACACCCGGACAGGCTAACGGGCAGGCGTGCGAATGCTCGCTAGAAGAGGTAAGCGATGAGCTGCGACAGGCGCCAGCTTAGGTAGATCACGAGAGTGAGGATCGCCAACTTGAAATGCCACGGTGCCTTGGGCGCTTCCCCCTCGGTCTCACCCGGGGCGGGAACGCCGAGTGATCTCGCCTCCATCCGCAAGGCGCCGCGGGTGGCGAGCACCGTCTTGCACTGGGGGCACGCGCCGTTGCCTTCCATCGCGTTTGGCGCCCAGTACTTTGCGCAGGCATCGCACCACGGCATCAGACGCGCTCCGTCGCGGCCAAGCGGGGTCCGGCCAAGGCAACCCGAGACACCACAGGCCGTCCGACGATTTCGGCGGTGACGGCCGAAGCAAACAGAAGTTGCGCAAGGTCAATGCCAGTTGCCACCCCGAGATCGTCGCAGAGGTAGACAAGATCCTCGGTCGCCAGGTTGCCCGCCGCACCTGCCGCGAACGGAGATCCACCGAGTCCGCCGATCGACGTATCAAAGCGGCGTACGCCCAACGTCATCGCCGCGTAGGCGTTGGTCAGCGCGGTGCCCCGCGTTTCGTGGAGGTGCAGCCCGACATCACTGGTTACCGCGATAGGAAGCGCGCGTAGGACTTCCTCGATGCGTCGAGGAGTGGCCATGCCGGTCGTGTCGGCCAGGGTCACGCAGGTTGCCCCTGCGTCAACAACGCGGGCGACCATGTGGCCGACAGTTTCGGGCGAGATCTCGCCTTCATAGGGCGAGCCGAACGCACAGGAGATCACCACGTCGATCGGCGCCCGGCCCGCGACTTCGACGACGATCGCCGCCGTCGACGCCAACGCTTCGTCGATCGTCATTTTGGTGTTCTTCTCGCTATAGGTCGCGCTGGCCGAGACGGTGACGGTGAGTTCGTCAACCGTGACCGCACCTTCGAGGGCGAGTTGCGCGCCGCGGACATTGGGCACGAGAGCCGTCCGACGCACTCCGGGGCGAGCCCCGACACCGGCGAGAACCTCGGCCGCACCGGCCATGGCCGGCACCGCCTTGGGTGACACGAACGAGCACAGTTCGATTCTCGAAACACCCGCGGCAATCAGTGCGTCGATCAATCGGATGCGATCGTCGATCGAAACCGGGGCCTCGGCCTGCAGCCCGTCACGCGGGCCAACATCCCGAATGACAACGTGACTTGGAAGGGTCGGCAACGACACGCCATGCACCGTAGACCGTGCCGCTCGCGCTCAGACCGGCGGTACGCCGTGGCGTTTTTCCACGACCGGACGGAGCTTGCCGACGGCCCGGGCGAACCGGGCGATCAGATCAACACGAAGGGCCTCGGGCTCAACGATCGCGTCGATGACCATCTCCGAGGCCAGCCGCAACAGGTCGACGTCTTCTTCGTACTCCGCCCGACGCGCCGCCACGAAGGCCTCGCGCTCCGCCGAGTCTTCGATTTCGGCAATCTTGTTGGCATAGACCGCATTGACCGCCGGCTCGGGACCCATCACGGCGATCTTGGCCATCGGAAGGGCAATCGTCGCCTCCGGCTCGAACGCCGGTCCACACATGGCGTAGAGACCGGCACCGTAGGCCTTGCGCACAACGACGCAGATCTTGGGAACGGTGGCCTCCGAGATCGCCGTGATCATCTTGGCCCCGTGACGGATGATGCCGACCCGCTCAACGGCCGTACCGACCATAAAACCGGGCACGTCGGAAAGAAAGAGCAACGGAATACCAAAGGCGTCGCAGAGCCACACGAAGCGCGCCGCTTTGTCGGCCGAGTCATGAAAGAGCACGCCGCCCTTCTGCATTGGATTGTTGGCGACCACGCCGATCACGGCCCCGTCGAGTCGGCCGAAACCGGTAACCAATTCCTTGGCGAAGAGCGGCTTGGCCTCGAACCATGAATCCTGATCCATAAGCGCGCGGATCACCTTGCGCATGTCGTAGGCCTTGCGCTCTTCAATCGGGATCATCGACGTCGTCAAGCCAACCTCGGGGGCGACCGCTGCGAGGGCAGACGGAACGGATCGCCAGTTCGATGGCATAAACGAAAACCACTGCTTCGCCATCGCAATCGCCTCGGCATCATCCTTGGCCAGAAGATCGCCGCAACCGCTCGTCGTCACGTGAAGACGAGCGCCCCCCATCTCTTCGAGGGTGGTGATTTCACCGGTCACCATCTCCACCATGCGCGGCGAACCCAAGTACATCGACGCGTTTCCGTCGACCATGATCACCACGTCACAAAACGCCGGAATGTACGCACCACCGGCGGCCGACGGACCGAAGAGACAGCAAATCTGCGGGACCTTGCCCGACAGTTTCACCTCGTTGTAGAAGATCCGACCGGCCCCGCGGCGACCCGGAAACAGGTCGACCTGATCAGTGATTCGAGCACCGGCCGAGTCGACGAGATAAAAGATCGGCAGCTCGTTGGCCAGCGCATGCTCGGTCAGTCGAATCATCTTCTCGACGGTGCGCGCTCCCCAGGAGCCGGCCTTGACCGTTGGATCGTTGGCCAGAACGCACACGGCACGACCCTCGATGGTTGCGGTACCGGTCACCACGCCGTCAGCTGGCAGATCGGTGGCCGAGGCGTTGGCCAGCAGCCCGTCTTCAACGAAGGATCCCGCATCGGTTAGTAGCGCTATCCGCTCGCGAACGAAGAGCTTGTTCTGACGGGCGAGCTTGGGGCCTTCCTTGGCCAGATTTCCTTGGAGAGCGCGGGCCGCAGCGGCGGCGAGATTGGTGGTCACGCCGTTGAGTTTGGCACTCAGTCCTTCTTGTCGACGGCGTCCTTGGCATCGTTGACGGCGGACTTGGCCTTGTCCCCCAATTGATCGGTCATGCTCGACATTTGCGCCTTCAATTCGCCGAGCTTGCCCCCGCCTTCGGTGAACTTGAGGAATCCGCCAAAGGCCACACCGGCGCCCGCCAGAACGGCAAGAAACAGCCCGAAGCCACGGCTGATTGGACCGTCCTCGCCAACCAACAATTTGAGCAATGGCAGGAGAAACGCCAACGCCCCGCCGGCCAGGAAGAGAGCGGGAATATCGGCCGGCAGCTTGACCGACGAGAACCGCCGCAGTCCGATCCACACGAGCATGGCGAACACGACGAGGACAGGAAGGCGAGCCCAGAGGAACCCGACGTCCCAACCGCTGGCCGTCACGTCGCCAAATGCGCCGAGCGACACCGAGAACCAGGTGAGGAACGACGACACAATGAACACAATCCCGGCGCCGCCAAGAATCCGGTCGGCCTTCGTAAGCTTGCTGAGATCCACGATGATTCCTCCGTCAGGGGTAGGACGACTTCCTAGCTCCCGACCGTAGCCGCTGGACCGCCGCGAGAGAGGTTGCCCACAACGATGATGGCTATCCACCTCGGATCGCCCGACGGAGGTGACCGTCAGCGCGCCCCGTCGACCTCAGCTGGCTTCCAGAATCGACCGTTCAAGTCCACAGGCTCGTCGGACCAATCGCCGGGTTTCGGCCCGGTTCTCGGTGAAGTCCTTCCACGTCAACCGGATCGTTCGCCATCCGAGTTCGGCGGAGCGCGCGTCTCGGCGTCGGTCGGCCTCGAATTCAAGGTCTCGAAGGTGGAAGGCACGACTGTCGAATTCGAAGATCACCCGCAGAGCCCAGACGACCGCGTCGGCCCGGAGACGCGTGCCCGGAAAACAGGGATGCGGGACCTCGAACTCGACGCGTGAACTCACACCCCAACGGTCGAACTGGCGTCGGGCCAACGACTCGAGCGCGCTGATCTCAAATGGTGTGGCATGGGCCAAGCGCTCCGCGAGCAACGATCGCAATGGCCCGAGACCTCGCCGACGACCCAGCTTGGCCAGTTCCATGCTCGTGAGCACGTCGTTGTACGTTGCCAGCCGGAGGCGATTCGCCGTATCGATCCAACGTTCGATCGTGGGCCATTGGTGTCGTCGAGCCCACGCCGCCTCGTCGACAAGTGCACGCGCCGCCGAAGTCATCTGGAACGGCGGGTGTCCTTCCGCGGCCATCAGCCCCGGCACTTCGATGATCTCAGCATCGGGAAACCACATCACCTGGCGCACATCAGCGATCGCACTTTCGTGCGTCTTGCGGTGCGGAACCAACAGGCGGGGCATCGCGTCGGGCGGGGTTGCCCCGTGAAGGCCGGCGAAGGCAAGCGCCGTCCGACCGGCCACGACTGCGTCGTCATGGCCCTCGAGCAGTGCGGCTGCTGCTAGGCCCCGCCACGTGAGTGGCGCAACCGACGCGCTGTAGATCGCCGGGGCAACGCGCGTCCAGAGGCCATAGCGAAGCCGCCGATCGATCGTGACAGGCGAAATACCAGCACGCTCCAGTTGGGGCCTCGATGCAACGCCTCCTTGCGGCCCAGCAATTTCGGCGAAGACTCGGTCAACGGCATAGGGCTCTCGATCGCTCATGCGCCGATGATGGCGGGCGATCCCCGCCAACGACGAGCCGCGGCGCTCAAGATCGCCGCAGACCCAGCAAGGCCCACGCGCCGCGCTGACCGTCACCTCGGTTCGCCCAACCGAGGTGGATTGCCCTCATGTGTCAGGGCAACCTCTCTCGCCAGCGACCTAGTTGATGCGGCGGGTGTGGCCGGCCCAGTACGGCTCGCGGAGGTCCTTTTTCAAGACTTTGCCGCTGGGATTTCTCGGGAGGACACCGATGAAGTCGACCGAGGTGGGGCACTTGTAGCCGGCAAGAAGGACCTTGGCGTGAGCGATGATCGACGGTCCGTCGGCCTCGGCGCCCTCGCGGAGCACGACCACCGCCTTGACGGTTTCGCCCCACTTCTCGCTCGGCACGCCGATCACGGCAACCTCGGCGATCGACGGATGCGAGGCCAGCGCGTTCTCCACCTCAGCGGGATACACGTTCTCACCGCCCGAGACGATCATGTCCTTGACCCGGTCCGTCAGGAAGAGGAACCCTTCGGCGTCGAGATAGCCAGCATCGCCGGTCTTGAGCCAGCCGTCGCC
>JAYSTV010000101.1:0-4170 GCA_043719425.1 Acidimicrobiia bacterium
CCGCAGCGATCAACGCGCCGCGCACGGAAAACAGCAGGGCGGCGGCAACAATCGGGATGTACAGAAGAACGCCGATGGATTCGCTCGGCTGAATCGACCGAACGATGTTGACAACGGCGACGAGCAACACCGCGGCGGCGACCCCGCCTGCCACTGCCGCCCGTTTCGACCGAACCTGTTCGAACAGGCGCTCCATTCCCATCACGATAGGTCGCGTTGCCGCTTTTGCCGGTGATCCTTCGGTGTTGACACAGCCGCTGGCAGACTCGACGACGTGCGAGTCCCGTCAATCACGTCGTTGCGCCTTCCGCCGTGGTGGACGATGTGTCTCGGCACGGCGATCATCGTGCCGCTGCTCACCTCGTCGTTGAGCGGGCTCCCCCATCGGGTTTCGTGCCGCACGGCGTACACGCCCGATTTCGAGGTGACGGCCGACGGGGCCACCGAACCGCTCGTGGCAAGCGCCATTGTCCTCACGCGCGACGCTCCGGCGGCCGCGGTGCCCTGTCCCGGCTTCACCGTCGACGCGCGGGTGAACCCCTCGGGCCCAATGATCCTGTCGACCGTCATCGCCGCCAGCAACACCTCGACCAAGGCCGTGCACGCCACTGTGCAGCTGCGCGTCGACGGTCGCCGGTCGCAGATCCCGCTCGGGGTGATCAATTCCGGCCAGACCATCGAGAAAACGCTGACGGTGCATGTGCCCCGCGGCGCATCGGTGCTTCGGGCCCGGCTTCTGCTCGGTAGCTGAGCCCACCAACGGACGTCACCCGGCTGCGCGCAGCGGCGCCAGCACGTCGGTTCCCAGCGCCGCAATGGACTCCGCCACCTCGCCGTGGTCGCTGCTCACGTGGTCGACAATGGCCATGTGGAAGCCTCGGCGTTCGTAGTCGAAGAGTTGGTCGAGGACGGTGGCCGGAGCGCCGATCAGCGCGTCGTCGGTCGTCGGCATCATCCGTTCTGCTGTCGCCCGGGCGGCCGCGTCGGTCTCACCCAACACGAGGCTCCGGCGCAGCACCGCCAGCGCGGACCTACCGCTCTCCGCAGCGGCGCGCAGGTAGCGGCCCAACTCGACATCGAGTTCGCCGTCGGGTGTGCGGGTGTCCGAGACCCATGCGTCGCCGAGGCGTCCGGCTCGCTCGACCGCTGCACCGCGTCGGCCACCGACCCAAATCCGCACCGGTTCCGTGGGTTGTGGTCCGACGCAGGCGCGCTCGATGCGGTGGTAGCGACCCTCGAAACTGACCTGCTCGCCCGCCAGCAAACGGCGCACGAGCGCCAAGACCTCGTCGGTGCGGACCGTTCGACTTTTCAACGCCATACCGAACGCGGCGAACTGTGTTTCCGTGTCCCCGATGGCGAAAGCGGCCGTGAATGGCCCCCGACTGAAGGCCGAAAGCGTGCTGACGTGCTCGGCTAAGAGCACGGGATGATGGAACGGAGCGAGAAACGCGGCGCCGAGGGGAACGTCGCCTGTTTCCGCCATGAGGCGGGCGATCAGCGGAACCGGAGCAAAGGCGTTGGCGGGCGAGGAATGGCGATCTCCCACGAGGAGGAGGTCGAGATCCGCCACCCGAACGGCGCCACCCAGGGCGATCAGGCTGGCGGCTTGATCGCGCGGGGACGGCTGGCCGGACGCCCCGATCGACGTAACCGGGCGAAGCGAAACGCCAAGACGCATCCCGCTCCTCAGTCGGGCTGGCTGAACGCCTCGCGGGCGCCCCACCGATTCCAACTGGTGACCTTCTCGGCCGGCTTGCGACGGGCCACGCCCCACCGACCAAGGGGATGACCGACCGGCAACAACGCCACGATTTGTTGACGCTCGGGTATGCCAAGGATGTCGCGACAGGCCTGCTGTTCGATGCGATGCACCGTGGTCAGTGACGTTCCGAGACCCTCGCTACGGGCCGCCAGGATGAAGTTCTGGATGGCCGGAAAGACCGAGCCGAGCACCGAACCAATATCCAGCGGACCTTCGTCGTCGGTCAGGGTCAGGTCAATGCCCGCCACACAAACGGCGATCACGACGGGTACTTCGTGGAAGTTGTCGGCGAGATCTTGAGCGGCGCGCACGGTCCGTTGCCACGACGCTTCCTCCTCCGGCAATCTCGGCGCCTGCGCAAGGGCCAGGAGGGCGCGCTGGTAGCGGGCGTAGCATCGTCGATAGAGATCAGCGAGCGGGACCCGGACCTCGGAATCCGTGACCACGACGAACTGCCACGGCTGAATGTTGCCTCCACTCGGCGCCTGCACCGCGGCCCGCAAGCACGCCTCAATCGACGAACGAGCAACCGGCTCGGCGGAGAATCGCCGCATCGCCCTGGTCGTGAGGAGAGCGTCGTAGAGGTCGGTTTCCATGGGAGCAGGAGCCTCGTTCACCGCGGCCGACAGCGCAATGTCATGAGCCGGTGAACCGAGGCGCACGTCGATCCTGTCGAGCAGCAAGAGCCTCACGGTGATCGGCCGACAGCAACGTGACGATCTCGGCATTGGTCGCTGTGTCGAAAGAAATGTTCAGGGCATCCTTGACCAGCTTGTTGACCGCCGCCTTGGTCCCTCGGACGGCCAGCGGAGCGGCGTCGGCGAGACGTCCGGCCAGCGTCAGCGCGTCGTCGAGGACGACGTCGGGCGACACCACGTGGGTCACGAGCCCGAGCCTCAGCGCTTCGGTGGCGCTGACCGGATCACCGGTAAGCAGGTACCGCTTGGCCAGCATCGGACCGAGGACCAGCGGCCAGATAGTCGTGCCGCCATCGCCGGCGACTATGCCGACGCGCACGTGCGGGTCGGCGATCGTGGCGGTATCGGCCATGACCGCGGCGTCGGTCAACAGGGCAATCGACGCCCCCAGGCCGACGGCCGCGCCGTTGATGGCGGCGACAATTGGCACGTCGATGTCGAGCAGGTCTCCGATGAGCGATTTCGCATCGCGCCGAAGGTGCTCGAGCGCGTCGATTTCCCGTAGCTGCTCGAACCAGGCGAAATCGCCGCCGGCGCAGAACGCCTTCTTGGAACCGGTCAGCACAACGGCTCGCAACCGACGGTTGCGTTTGAGACGGGCGAACAATGCGGCGAAATCGGCATGCAGAGTGGCATCGACGGCGTTGTAGTCGCTCGCCGGGTTGTCGATCGTGCAGAGAAGAATCGGCCAACCGCCGGGTGACGTGCGCTCCTCCAGGCGGATGGTCGCCAGCGGCGCGTCGGCGGGCAAAACGGTTGACACTGCGGGGCACGATACCGCCTTCGCTACCCTGACCCCATGGGTCGTTCGTGGAAAAAGCCTGGCGTGGGCGGATCGCTCCTCTACGCGGTACTCGGCATGGCGTTCAGCGGGCTGATGGCCACCTTCGCCCGCCTCGAAGTGGCCCGGAACGCCGAACGCGCCACGACCCTTCGCGGCCTGCCGCCCGGGGGGCTCATCGTCGTGGCCAACCACACCAGCATCGCCGATGGTGTGTTCCTGGCCCTCGCCGGTCGCCAACTCGGACGTCCGCTGCGGCTTCTCGGGACCGCCGGCATCATCGAGGCACCGCTCCTTGGACGCGTCCTACGAGCCCTCGGGTACATCGCCGTCAACCGCAAGGGCCCGAATCCAGCCGAGGCGTTGGCACCAGCCGCCGAGGCCCTTCGAGCCGGTGAGGCGATTGCCCTGTACCCGGAAGGCCGCATCACCCGCAACGCCAAGATGTGGCCCGAACGGGCCAAGACCGGCGCCGTTCGCCTCGCCCTCGAGGTCGGTGTGCCCATCGTTCCCCTGGCGTCGGTCGGCGCCCATCGCGTCGTCGGCAAACGGGCGCGGCTTCGGAGCCTGTTGCGCGCGGTCGTCCGCCGGCCCGAGGTACAGATGCGGTTGGGCGAACCCTTCTGGCCCCGGGCCTTCCTCGGACTGACGGCCGGGGTCGCCCCGTCGAGCGACGATGTGCGCGCCGCGACCGACGAAATGATGCGCCGATTGGTGAGCATCGTCGCCGACCTGCGGGGCGAAGCGGCCCCCGACCCAATCGGCGTCCCCCGCGCCGACTGAGGGTCTGGACGCCGACTCGGGGCTGACGCGCCGGATCGACCGTTCATCCACCACCACGGATCCGAGCCGACTCGGGGCTGACGCGTCGGATCGACCGTTCATCCACCACCACGGATCCGAGCCGACTCGGGGCTGACGCGCCG
>JAYSTV010000102.1:0-4169 GCA_043719425.1 Acidimicrobiia bacterium
GGCCATCGGCGGTCTGCTTTCTGTTGCACTTTCCTGCGAGTCACCTCGACTGGCCGTTAGCCAGCACCCTGCCCTGTGGAGCCCCGACCTTCCTCAGCCCGGACAACACGTTGCCCGAGCCGCGACCACCCGGCTGACTCACCGTCGCCCATAGTCTCGCAGGTTGAAACCAACCTGAGAAGGGTCACCGGAGTTGGGCTGGGGGAGCGTCAGGATTGTTGGCGTGTTGTCGAACCGTTCTGCCGTTCCCGCCCGCGCCGCTCTCGGCGGCCTTCTCGCAGCGGCATGCGGTCTCGGTATCGGCGAGTTGGTAGCCGGGGCAATTGGTGCGGGCAGCCCGATTCGTCGAGTGGGCGACCGAGTGATCGACGGTGCCCCGCGTTGGTTGAAGACGTTTGCCATTGAGCGCTTTGGGACCAACGACAAGGCGGTGCTGATCGGTTCGATCATCGTGGTCCTGGGCATCGCCTCGCTGTTCGTTGGTCGTCTGGCCCTTCGCCGCTTTGTTCCGGCGGCGGCGGCCATCGCAGTGGTGACGACTATTGGTTTGGTGTTCGCGCTGACGGGCCGCAAGCCCGAAGGTATCGACGCATGGCCGATCGTGGTCGCCGGGGCGGCGGCGATCGTCGTGCTTCGAATGCTCCGCCCGTCCATCGGGGAGCGGCGCGGTCCGGTCGACGCAATCGGCGGCGGGGGGCCGGTCGCTGTGGTCGACCGCCGTCAGTTTGTCGTCCTCGGGAGCGCCACGGCCGGTGTCGCCGCCCTGTCGACGGTGATCGGCCGTCGTCTGCAGGGCGATCCGAAGGCGACTGCTGTGCGGGACACGATCGTGGTGCCGAGAGCGCGCGAAACGCTCGGCCGTATTAATCCCAAGACCACCGCCGATGTGGTCGGCATGACCCCGTGGCAGACCCCCACGTCGGAGTTCTACCGAATCGACACCGCGCTCGTCGTTCCCCGGTTGAATGCCGACACGTGGAAGATGACGATCGGTGGTCGAGTGAAGAATCCCCTCACCCTGACGTATGCGGACTTACAAAAGCGTCCGCTGGTGGAACATGACTGCACCTTGATGTGTGTCTCCAACGAAGTTGGCGGCGGCCTGATCGGGAACGCGCGATGGACGGGCGTGCGCCTCGCCGATGTGTTGCGCGAGGCGGGGGTGGAGGACATTGGCGCTGATCAGTTGTTCGTCACGTCGACCGATGGCTTCACCGCCGGGTTCCCGACCAAGCTCGCGCTCGACGGACGTGAGGCCTTGATCGCCATAGCCATGAACGGTGAGCCGTTGCCGTTCAAGCATGGCTTCCCGGCCCGTCTCGTCATCCCCGGAATCTATGGGTACGTATCTGCGGTGAAATGGCTCGATTCGATCGAGCTCACCACGTTCGAAGAGAAGCAGGGCTACTGGATTCCGCGTGGCTGGTCGGTCAACGGTCCGATCAAGACAGGTTCGCGCATCGACGTGATCGGTCTGAACAACAAGCCGGTTGCTGGTGTGAACGCGATTGCTGGGGTGGCGTGGGATCAACACACCGGGATCGCCAAGGTCGAGGTGCAGGTCGACGATGCGCCGTGGCAGCAGGCGGAACTCGCGGCCGATGGCGGGATCGATACGTGGCGTCAGTGGAAGCTGGCGTGGACGGCAGAAACGGGTCGTCACACCGTGCGAGTGCGGGCCACGAACGTCAAGGGCGCAACTCAGGTCGAAGAGCGCGCTCCGGTGGCACCCGACGGAGCGACCGGCTGGCACACGGTTGAGATCACGGTTCGCTGAGTTCGTCAGAAAGTAAGCGCGCTTAGGTCCGGGTACCACTCGCGACTGCGCCGCAGCGCGTCGAACCAGCGCAGTCGGAAGTCCGCCGCCGGCAACAAGGGCGTCGTGGTTGTCGACGGCCGCCACATGGTGGCGATGTCGCTCCACGTCCACGCGTTGTCGGCGAGGCCGGCGAGGTACCCGGCGCCGAGTGCTGTGGCTTCCAGGACGGGCGATGTCTCGACCGCCCGTTGGGTGGCATCGGCCAGCGCCTGCACGAAGACGGTGTTCGCGGACATACCCCCGTCGATTCGAAGCGTGTCGATCGTGCGCTTCGTGTCCGCTTCAGCGGCGTCGACCAAATCGGCTCCCCGCATGGCCACCCCTTCGAGCACAGCCCGCACGATTTCGGCGCGGCCCGTGCCCCGCGAAAGACCGAGCAGTGTGCCGCGGGCGCCGTAGTCCCACACGGGAGTGCCGAGGCCGAGAAGAGCCGGTACGAAGCACACCCCGTCGGTCGTTGCGCACCGGGCGGCCACTTCGGCTGATGCCGAAGGGGAGTCGAGAAGCCCCATATCCTCCACGAGCCAACTCACGCATGAGCCGGCTGACAACGCAATGGCTTCGAGGCCGAACGTCGTCTCGTGTTCCTGTGCCCACGCCACGATCGGGAAGGTACCGCCCGCGCTGCGGGCCAGTGCTGCCGGTCGATCGGTGCCGACGACGATGTCGAGCATCGCGCCCGTCCCGAACGTGATCTTGGCGTGGCCCGCCCGAACACAGGCCTGACCAAGTAACGACGCCTGCTGATCGCCGGCGATACCGATGATCGGGGGCGCACCATCGAGCGAGGTCGCCTGACCGACGGTTCCGATGCTGGGGACGATGCGCGGCAGGCTTGATTGGGGAATGCGGAAGAACTCGCAGCGGGCCACGTCCCACACGACCTTCCCGTCGGTGGTGATGTCGATGAGTCCGGTCACCGCGGCGTTCGTCGCCTCGATGACATGTGTACCGCCATTCGTAAGTGTCCAGATGATCCATGAGTCGACGGTGCCGAAGCAAAGATCGCGTTGGCGATCGGCGTCGTAGGAATCGAAGAGGAACTGCGCTTTCGTGGCACTTTGATTCGGACTGATGTCCGTCCCCATGGCGCCGGCCATCACGCACATGCCCGCGGTACGCAGGTCCTGCCAGCCAATGCCGTTGGCGACGGGCACTCCAGTCGATCGGTCCCAGACCACCGTGCTCGCCCGCTGCGTCGTGATGCCGACGCCGCGCACAGGACCGCATTCGGCCAACGTGGCGGCGGCCAACGCGAGAGCCGTTGTGGCCAGGGCAACCGGATCGAACTCCACTGCTCCGGCGAACGGTGACGTGGGCGGGGTGGCGGCCCGACGTTCGCCCGCCAACGTGCCGTCGGGGCGGACCACCACGGTGCGCAAGTTCGTGGTCCCGACGTCGAGAACGAGATAGCTCATGGGCGCGGCGGGGTGCAGGTCGGGGTGCGGGTCGAGTTGGAGTGGCGGCCCATCGCCTGCGACCGTACCCGCCCCCGGCCAGCCGCGCACGACCCGGTTTGCGTTCGTCGGGTCGGCGCGCGTAGATCGCCCTGTTTCGCGCCCCCGCCGCGCACATCGCCCGCCGCACCGCGCACATCGACTAAATCGACGTCGAAATCGGTGATTCCAGCCCGATCTGCGCGCTGTGGCAGTTGATCTGTGTCGCCACGACTGCGACCTGCGCGCCGTCGTAGTAGGCAGGTCGGGTGACTGACGCTGTTTCGACCGTGGTGACCAAGGAATCGATCGATGTGGGCATCGTCGTCCGCAACGGCTCGGCGATGCTGGGCTTTTACTGCGACGTGCTCGGTCTCGAACACTTTCAGACGAGCCCCATGCCCCTCGGAATTGCCGGAACGATGCACCGGGTTCGCTGCGGCACCACGGTGCTCAAGCTCGTCGACCTGACCGATGTTCCGCCGGCCGCCAACCCGCCGGGCGGCATGCTCGGCGGCACCGGCTTTCGCTACATCACGTTCTTCGTCGCCGACCTCGACGCACTCCTGGACCGGTGTCGCAACGCGGGCGTGCAGGTCGTGATTGAGCGGACGACGGCCCGCCCAGGGGTCGACATCGCCATGGTGGTCGACCCCGACGGCAACTGGGTAGAACTGGGCCAGCTAACCGACGGCTGACGACTACGTTGGAGGTCCGCAACGCCGGGCGGCGTGGCAGAGTGGTCATGCAACGGCCTGCAAAGCCGTGTACCCCAGTTCAATTCTGGGCGCCGCCTCACAGCCCCTGACCGGTATACTTCCAGGTCAGGGGCTCTTTTCGTTTGGCCGCTCGACACCGACGGTGACCGCTCGAACCCCCTGAAAACCGCAGTTTTTGTTCCCGCATGTTCCCGC
>JAYSTV010000103.1:0-10044 GCA_043719425.1 Acidimicrobiia bacterium
AGTTTTGTCGGTGCGATGATTTCGGCTCGTCGACGCAATCCGACAGTTGAGGTATTCCTGCTCGGTGGGCTGCTCATGGGGATTGGCGCAGTTGGTGCGGCAACGGCATCAACGCTGTTGCTGTGCGGGCTGTGGACGGTGCCAATGGGACTTGGTGGTGGACTGCTCATGGCGCAGCTCAGCGGCATGCTCACGTCGCTGTCTGACCCCTCGATGCGTGGACGCGTCCTCGCGTTGCAGTCCGTGGTGTTCCTCGGTTCGACGCCACTCGGCGGTCCCGTAATTGGTCTCGTGGCGGACCATGCGGGAGCGCGATGGGCGATGGCGGTCGGCGGCCTCGCTGCGTTGGCGGCAACGGCTTTCGGCACTGTCGGCCTGCTCACGCTGCGCCGTTCAACGGCAGCGCAACCGGCGATGTGACCTGGCCTTGCGCTCAAGGCACGTTCTAGTCTCATGCTCATGACCGATCTTGAGATTCGTGCTGCTATCGACGACTGCCTGCGGAGCTACTGCCGAGGTATCGATCGTCTCCATGGGCCGTCGATCACTGCGGCATTCCACCCCGGTGCGATCCTCATCGACTACGGACCGCAACCGATGACCATCGAGCAATTTGCCGAACACGCGCCAGCGTCGCTCGCCCGAAAGTTTGTGGCGACGCAACATCGCATCAGCAACACCACGGTTGCCCGTGATGGAAACCGAACGTTGGTGGAAACATACGTGCACGCAACCCACGTGCAGGTTGCTGACGACGGTCGCGTTTTGCATACCTTTGTCGGTCGCTACATCGACCGGTTCGAGGAACGCGACGGCGCGTGGAAAATTGCGCACCGGACGCTGCGCAACGACTGGTCCACGGCCAGCCCCATGGGTGAGCCGATGTCGGGCACCTACGTGCCGAGCGGTCGAGGCGGCACCCCCGACCCAATCTGGGACTAGCCCCTCAGCCTGCAGACTGGTAGCCGCCCGCCGTGAGGTAGTCGCGCACCCGCTGCTGCAGATGGCGGGCCCGCGATTCCTGGTAGTTCCCGAGCGTCTGACCACTCTTATGGCTCGCCCGGAACCCACGGGTTTGCGCTGCCATATTCCCGGTGTCTTCGTCGTAGACGCGACCGAGTCCGCCGAGGCCCTTGGCGAGCGTGTAGCTGTCGTTGACGTCGAGTTCGATGACATCGGGCGGTGGGGGGACATCGCCATCGAGGGGGCGTGGCCGAAGCATCAAGAGATCGAAGTAGCTGTGGTCGATCGACGTTGGATCGGGACGGAAGCGGTACACCATGCCGAGCGATAGACCGGGGAAGAAGAAGGCGTTGGGAAAGGCGAAATACTCGATCGAATCGAGGGTCATCGATTCGCTCACGTTGGAGAAGTCGCGTCCGTACCGTGCGCTCATTTCACCTCGCACGTACGACGCGTAGAAGTCACGAGCGCGCATACCTTCGGGCAGCACGAGAGGGTCCATGCCATGACGGAGGTTGCGGGTGAGATGCGTGAGGATTTGTTGCTCGGTGCGGGGCTCCGGACGCTGCGGGCTATCGAGTCCTGTGGTGTGGACGAAGCGGCTGATGTTCGGCGCAAACACGTCGTATTGCGTGGTGACCTCGTCGCCGAGCTGTCCGCTCGCGTGGGTTTCGCGCACGTGGTACGCCTCAAGGAAGGCTTCAGCGGCGGCCTTCCAGTTGCACGGCAGACGTTTGCGCACGTGGGTCTCGACGTAGCGATCTTCGAGGTTGAATTCGGCGAAGTGCGCAGGCAGCACGCCGAGGTAGTCGGTGAGCGGCGCCGCTTGGGGATCGAAGTTGACCCACACGAAGCCGGCGAACACGTCGATGGGCAGCTGCGGCAGGCGGTGCGTCTCATCGTTCACGTGCGGAAAGTCCCAACGGTCGGGAAGATCGATGAGGTCTCCGTCGAGCGACCATGTCCAACCGTGGAATGGGCACTTCAGTTGGTTGGCAAATCCGCAGGTGCCGGACGCTCGCAGCTGCGTGCCGCGGTGCATGCAGGCGTTGTAGAACGCTCTGATGGAACCGTCGGGCGTGCGAACGATGAGGGCCGAGTGTGGACCGACGTCGTAGACGTAGTAGTCGCCCGACTCCGGAATGTGATCAACATGGCAGGCCCATTGCCATGTGTTGGACCACAGGTGGTCGTACTCAGCGGCGGCGAACTCGGGCGACGTGTAGTTCGTGAACGGAATATCGACGTCGCCGAGAAACGCCGGTGACTGTTCGAGGAGCGGCCACGGCGGACGGGTCGGGTCGGCGAGGAGTTGTTCGTGGAGTGAAGGTCCAGGCGCACGAGCGGTGCCAGGCGCCGAGGTACTGGGAGCATCACGGACATCGGTCATTCCTCAAAACTACGCCGTCGAATGGTCCTCGGCCCAGCCCAGGGCCAGACTCGCTGATTGTGAGGCAACGAACTGCACGAGAGCTTGGGCCATCGGATCTCGTCTGGGACTTCTTCAGTCGACCGCGTAACGACGACACCGTCGCCAAGGTCCGCGCCGCCGCAGTCGCTGGATACGCGGCGATCGGTATGTACCTGGGAGCGTGGGCCAAGCTGCGCGAGGACCCGGCGGAGCTTGAACGAGTCGACGAGGCGTTGGCGGACACCGGGCTCGTGGTGGCCAACATCGAGACGCTGCGAGGGTGGGCGGTTCCGGGGAACGACTCGCTCGGGATCCAAGAGTCCCTGGCGTACGAGATGGCCGAGCATTGGGGATGTCGCTACGTGCAGGTCATTGGCGATGCCGAGGGCCCGCTGGGCCGTGCCGCCGATGGGTTCGGCGCGTTGTGTGACCGAGCGGGCGAGCATGGCCTGCTCGTTGGCCTCGAATGGGTGCCGAGCATGACGAATATCGGCGATGCCGCGACCGCCCTGCGGATCGTGTCAGAGGCAGGTCGGGCCAATGGGGGGTTCTGCGTTGACTCGTGGCACTTCACGCGCTCGACGAACAACCTCGATGACCTTCGCGCGTTGCCGGGCGACAAGGTGTTTGCCACGCAGTGGAACGACGGAACTGTGACGCCGCAACATCCGGACTATCTCGAGGACTGCTTGAAGAATCGAGTGCCGCCGGGCGACGGTGAGTTCGCCCTGGTCGACATCTCTCGCATTCTTGATGCGATCGGATCGACGGCACCGATCGGGTTGGAGGTATGCTCGACGGCTCTCTGGGGGGCGCCGGTGGCTGAGGCGGCGCAGGTGAGCGCCGACGCAATGCGACGTATACTTACTACTGCGCGAATGTCTTAGCCGCCGTGGCTACACCCGGTTGAAATTTGGGGGACGGTGTTCTCGCCGAGCCTGGCCCGCTTCTTTGGGGTTGCCCGTTTGCATTGCCAGGATCTGCGTTCGGTTTTCGATTTCTTTGGCGTGACGCAGGCTCGGCGCATCGAGGGCCACGTTCAAACCGAAGCTATGCGCGCATCACAATGGAGCGCGTAGGCAGTCCGCCACCAACAGCTGCTCCGTTGATCGCGGCGATGACGGGGACCTGTAGCTCGTACAGACGAGTCATCTGATCGGCGAGCCGGACCTGCGCGTCGTACGCGGTCTTCAACGCCCTTCGCGACGGCTTCGTCCAGGCCTCGCCGGTGCCGCTCAGATCGGCGTTGAGCACCTCGGGTCGATTGAGGGTGACGAGGGCGATTTCTGGGTCGAGAACTTCGAACGTGACGGCAGCCATCATGCGCTCAGGTCAACCGACGCAGCCCCATCGACTTCCGTTACCGGAAAGCAGGTGATCGGCACCGTGGCCGGTGGTCCCTGATGCTGGCCGGTGCGAACGTCGAACTGGGCGCCGTGCAGGGGGCAGGTGAGGATGGAACCGCGAAGGCGTCCCTCCGACAACTTGGCGTCGCGGTGCGAGCAATTGTCGACCACGGCGTGTAACTCGCCCGCCACTCGACAAACCACCACGCCGTGTTCACCGACCTCGGAAAACACCCGCAACTGACCATTGCGAAGGTCGCTCAAGTTTCCCAAATCAACGTTGCTCACGGACACGGCGACGAGCGTAGCCAGCATCGTTCGAAATCGGCGAGGTCACTCCGCAGTGCGTTTCAGACCCTGACGAGGAGTTTGCCGATGTTGCCCCCGTTGAACATGAACTGCAGCGCCTCCGGGTACCGCTCGACACCTTCAAGAATTTCCTCGGCCAAGACGATTGAACCGTCGGCCAGCCACCCGGCAAGTTCTGACTTTGCTTCGTCGATGCTCTCGGGAAAATGAAAGTAGGCGAAACCCTCCATGCACGATTGACGTTCGGCCAGGCGGAGGTACAGCGAGGGGCCGACGACATTGTCCATGTCGTCGTACTGGGAGACGGCCCCGCAGACCACGACCCGCGATCGCATGGCCAAATTGTCGAGTGCTGAATCGAGAACCGGTCCGCCGACGTTGTCGAAAAAGATGTTGATCCCGTCGGGCGCGAGCGTCCGGAGTCGTTCAGTGACGTTTTCGTTTTTGTAGTCGATGGCCCCGTCGAAACCCAGCGAGTCGGTGAGGTAGGCCACCTTTCGTGGGCCACCGGCGATGCCGATGACCCGCGCACCGTCGCGTTTCGCAATCTGACCCACAATCGAACCCACCGCTCCGGCCGCCGCAGAAACGACGAACACGTCACCGGGCTGCGGCCGTGCCACGCGTCGCACACCAATCCATGCCGTGACGCCGGTCGACCCTCCAAGAATACCGAGGTGATTGCTGAGCGAGCCGACCGAGTCATCGACCTTCTCGACGAACTTTGGCGACACCGTCGCAACAGATTGCGCACCAAGGCGGCCGCGCACCGCGTCGCCGACGTTCCAACCGCTGGCCGTCGATTCAATGATTCGCCCCACACCGCTGGCAAGAATCACTTGTCCGACGGCGACCTGTTGATGAAAGCCTTCGCCCCGCAGCATGGTGCGCGTTCCAGCGTCGACCGAGATGAACTCGACGCCGATGCGAATCTGATCGGCTTCGAGCGGAGCCAGCTCGGTGACTTCCACCGAGAAGCAATCCGGCGTGACCTCTCCGACCGGTCGACGCGCCAGCACGATGGCGGTGTTGATCTGTCCCATAGGTTTTTGCTCCTCGTAGGTGTGTCTCCGGCGCACCGCTCTTGTGGTGGACGGGAGTGCAGCCGCCAGTGTCACATGTTCTGCCCGCTGGTGGGCGGCCGTCCGAAGATTCTCGAACGAAGCATTTGACAATGGCGAACGTACGTTCTATACTTGAGGTATGGCTAACGTTGCTGAGCACCAGATCGAGGTCTTGGCGGTTCTCTGTGTGCCTCGCAGTTCGTCTGTGCACTGGGACCCCACCACCGCGAAGATCGGTCTGCACCAGCTTCGACGGCTGCGTGGTGAGATCGCCGCGCTGGAAGCGGTTCTTGTTGGTGTGTTGAAGACCGAGACCGGTCGGGACACGAAAGCAACACTGGCCCGCGGATTTGGGATGTCGAACGCCGAAGCCCGTAAAGCCGAAGCAGTTGCTGACATCGTCGGGCGTGTTCGCGGTGCCGGTGACGCGTTAGCGAACGGTGAAGTGACCGGCGAACATCTGCGTCACCTCAAACCGATCATCGACAACGACGAAGCCGCCGAACTACTTGCCCTGGCGTCGAGTCAGTCACCCGATGACTTCGCCAGGACGGTCGCGAAGTATCAGATCGATCGCGACGCGAACAGTGTCCGCGAGCGTCAACGCCGGGCCCGGTCGGTGAAGTTCTTCAAAGCCGATAACGGATGCGTTGGTATTCGCGTGATCCTCCCGCCCCTTGACGGCGAACAGGTCAAAGCCACACTGAACGAGGCGTGCGACGCGGCGTGGCGGGCGGCGCATCCTGAACGGGCCGAAACCCTGGGCGGCCATGATGACGAACCGCGTGAACAACGTCTCGCCGACGCGTTCGTCGCGGTCGTGAACGGCACGTCGACCGGTGGGGCGACACGGACCGCCGTAATCGTGACCATGCAAGCCGAAACGTTGGAATGCCAGATCCTCGGTACTGGTCCGATCCCAACCGAAGACGCACTCAAACTTGTGGACGACCCCCGGACCGATATTTACGCGGCGATCCAAGCGACCGACGGGGCGATCATGAAATTCGGCCGATCCCGACGGTTCGCGTCACCGCTGCAGAAACTGGCGTTGGCGTTACGCGATGGCGGGTTCTGTACCAAACCCGGATGCGAAGCACCATGGCACCGATGCGACGCCGACCACATCATCGAATGGGACAACGGCGGCCGCACCGACATCGAAAACCTCCGTCACCTCTGCGGCTGCGATTGCCATCCCCACCGCCACGAAACCGGCACCAGCATCACCCGACAACCCAACGGCACCTGGACCGTCGACGGCGAAACCTTCCCTCCATGGCCACCACCACAACCCGCCATCAACCCACCCGACCCCGTCACGAAACAACGACTCCGCCAACTCTGCCTCGCCGCCGGACGACCAGACCCGTACCCCGAGCCCTGAATCGTCACCCGTTCCTTGGCAACCAAACCGGGCGCTCGGCGAACGGAGCGACCCGCGGACCGAGTGTGGCGTGCACCGTCGACAGCGCATCGCGTAACACTCGACGACTTGGTGCCGCGGTCAGTGACAGCCGAACGCCTTTGCGCGGATGGGGTCCGATGCCGAGTGCGGTGCTCGACACCGCCACGATTCCAGCGGCGGCGAGATCGTCGATGGCGCGGTCAGGCGAGCGGTTCAACGGCACGAAGAGGTGCGGCGCCGGTAGCAACGATGAGGCTCCGAAAACGGACTCGGCTATTCGCCAGCGGGCGGCCACCTCAGCCCGCTGCCAGGCGATGCGACGTGCAGCAGTTCCGTCGGCGCACCACCGAGCAACAAGTTCGATCGATGTGGTCGAGACCATCCACGTAGAGAGATGCGTTTCTCGGGACAGCGGGCCGATGAGGTCGAGGGGCCCGGCGATAGCGCCCAACCGAAGCGACGGTTCGATCGTCTTCGACACACTGGTGATCAATACCGATCGCTCCGGAAGTACCGACGAGACGCTCCGGCAGTTCGTAAGCGCGCGGTACACATCGTCTTCGATCACGATCAGATTCCGTCGACGCGCAACCGCGGCAATCGCCTGTAGTCGCGCTTCGTCCATCGACGCCCCGGTTGGGTTCTGCAACGCTGGAACGCAGACGAGGGCAGTCGCCGATGAACGCTTGGCTTGGCGTTCGAGATCGTCGGGATCCACACCGTGTTCGTCGATTCGGACCGGAACCAGCTCGATGCGCAGTTGTCGAGCCACGGACTTCAGGCCGGGGAAGGTCAGCTCCTCAGCGAGGACTCGACTCCCAGGTCCGCAGAGCGAGAGCAACGTCACCAGCAACGCGTGTTGGGCTCCGGCGGTGAGCACGACTTCGCTCTCACGTCGAACAAGGCCACCGCGGCGAAGCAACTCCGACACCGCAAGCCGGCCGCGCAGAAGGGCGGCCGCCGACGGATAGCCCTCACCGAGGGGACCCTGAGCCGCCAGCGCCGCGAGGCCATCGGCGAGCGCCGTGCTTCGACGATCGATGGCGGGAGTGTTCGCCGAAAGATCGACAACCGACGTCGACGTGCGCCCAGCGTGACCCGCACCGTCGGCCGTAACGGCAAAGAGCTGGGCGTCACCTGAATCCGAGAGAACGAAGGTGCCGCGCCCGACTTCCCCGCCAATCAAATGGACGCGTGCCGCTTCGGCGTAGGCGTGGGTCACCGTCGAGATGGTCACGCCGAGGGAGCGAGCCAGCGCTCGGTGCGTGGGAAGGCGATCGCCCGGGCGGAGTTCTCCGGTCTGAATGGCGCGGCGAAGCTGCTCGACGATGCCGGTGTACTTCGTGCCGTGGTGGACGGGTTCAGGATTCCAAGTCAACGATGCTCCTTCCGGGCGAGCATGTCACCCAGACAATGAGACTCTTGACCAGGACAATGTAGAACCGCACAGTGGAGGTCATGAACCCGCTGTTCTCCCTCGCTGATCTGGGTCGGGCGACCACCCTTGTGCACGCGCACATGGCAGCCACACCGGCGCTGTCGTGGCCGATGCTGAACGATGAGGTCGGTGCCCACGTATTCGTGAAACACGAAGACGCGACCCCGACCGGCGCGTTCAAAGTGCGCGGCGGCCTCGTGTACATGGAGCGACTTCGGCGCGAACGGCCAGAGGTTTTGGGAGTGATCTCGGCGACTCGCGGAAACCATGGGATCTCTCTTAGCTTCGCCGGACGCGCCTATGGCGTGCCGGTCGTGATCGTCGTGCCCGAAGGCAACGGGGCCGAAAAGAACGCGGTGATGCGAAGCCTGGGCGCCGAAGTGGTGGTGCACGGCGAGGACTTTCAAGCGGCGCGCGTGTACTCGATCGACCTCGCGCGGAAAAGAGAGTTCGAAGCGGTGCCGCCCTTTCACTCTGACCTCGTGCTCGGCGTGTCAACGTATGCGCGCGAACTATTTGACGCCGCTGGTCCGCTTGATGCCGTCTACGTTCCGATCGGCATGGGCACAGGAATCTGCGGCCTCATCACGGTCCGAGACCTGCTCGGGCTCTCGACCGAGATCATTGGCGTGGGGGCCGACGGCGCGCCTGCGCAGGCATTGAGTTTCGCCGCGGGTCGCGTGGTGGGAACGCCGACGGCCAACACATTTGCCGACGGGGTTGCTACCCGGGAGCCCGATCCAGTGGCATCGGCAATCATTCGAAAAGGCGCGACGCGCGTCGTCTCGGTTTCTGACGACGACTGCGCCGCGGCGATTCGGCTGCTCTGGCGAACGACCCACCATCTGGCCGAGCCGGCAGGCGCGATCGCCCTGGCGGGACTGTGGAGTGAACGAGCCGCGCAGGTCGGGCGCCGGGTCGCCATCGTGCTCTCTGGCTCGAACATGGACACGTCGATGGCGGCCGACGTGCTGGCGGGCCCTGCTCCGCCAGCGTGAGTGACGCGCTAGCGCTCGATCGTGAGCGCGTCGCCGATGGTCGCCTTCGACGACACCATTCGGTTGGACCGTTCGATGACCAGTGCAGTGCCGATGTCGACGGAAGCCGCGGCGTTCGGGGTCGGCGCCGAGGCCATCGTGACGCCACCGTTGTTGGACCGCACGAGCAGGAGCCCGCCGATCGTGGTGAGCGCCACGAGCACGCCGAGGCCCGGCACGATCACCCGACGCTTGAGTTCGGCGTGTCGAGAGCGCAACTCAACGCGCTCGACCGTCATGAGGGACTCGAGCGTGGACCGGATTTCGCCGGCCGTGGTCGAGAACACCTGGGCGAGGGTGTCGAGATCGTCGTTGCGGGCCGGGATCGACACGCCCGGATTGATGGCCCGCATCCGATACACGATGGCGAGGTATCGCAAGAGAATCTCGCGGTCGTCGTGATCGGGTGCGAATCGCTCTGATTCCCCACCGATACTGACCAGTCCTTCGCCCAGGTCCAGCGAGAGGGTCGCTCGTTGCGGGGTGATGGATCCGAGGTCCACGCCGTAGATCCCGGCGAGGTGTCGAAGCTGATCGTCGGTGGCGGCGGCCTGCCCGGTTTCGAACAAGTGCAGGTCACCGGCCGAGAATCGGCCCACGGCGATGCGTTCCACGTCGGCCAGGCTCATGCCCATGACGGCCCGTCGGCCGGTCAGGAGTTCGCCGAGGCGCCGCGGAGGAACCAGAAGGGCGGCGCGGCTCGGTTGATCACTCACTGATGAACCATCGACGCGTCGGGGGAATTCTTGACTGGAATAGGCCATTCGACCCGGGGAAGAGACCCTGAAGACTGCTGAGTGGCATCCAGGGCGAAAACACCGGGCCGGGTAACCTTGGGCACCGTGAGTGCACTAGGTCCCGAAGAACTCGCGCTGGGCCCGAACGCCTGGCTCGTCGACGAAATGCGAGAGAAGTGGGCGGAGAGCCCGACGTCGGTCGGTGAGAGTTGGCAGGCCTACTTCCAACACGGCCATGTCGGGAACGGCAACGGGACGGTAAACGGGGCGAGCACAGCGAACGGAACTCGGCCCGCAGCCGTTGCCAGTGCGGCCGCTACAGCCACTCCGG
>JAYSTV010000104.1:0-4154 GCA_043719425.1 Acidimicrobiia bacterium
CGACCTCACGTTGCCTGGGCTCTGAGAGCGGCCTCAAGGACTAGACGGGCCACGGGGGCGGCGACCTTGCCACCGGTTGCGGTGCTGACTTCCGGCTGATTCTCAACGATCACGGCAATGGCAACGGTCGGATTCTCCGCCGGAGCGAACCCGATGATCCAGGCGTGAGCGGTGTTGCGACCCGTTTGCGCGGTGCCGGTCTTGGCCGCGACCTGCACGCCCGCGATCGCCGCTCGCCTCGCCGTGCCGTCGTTGACCACGGTGACCATCAACTGGTTGACCTGCGTCGCCGTCTCGGCGCTGACGGCGCGGCGCCATTCGTTGCGAGGCTCCGATCGTGTTCGATTGCCGTCGGAGTCGCGGACCTCGGCGAGGACGTGGGGTTCCATTATCACGCCTTGATTGGCTACCCCTCCAGCAACGAGCGCCATCTCGAGCGGCGTCGCCGCCACCTGACCCTGACCGATCGCCGCCTGGGCGAGGGCCGGGTCGTTGCGAACGAAGAAGGGCACTTCGGGAAACGTCGATTTGGCAGCACCCGGATCGAGATCGAGCGGAGGGATGCGATTGAAGCCGAACGCCACGGCGCCGTTGTGCAGTCGCTCGGGGCCAAGGTCAAGACCCATCTGGGCAAAGCTCGTGTTGCACGAAATACGAAAGACATTTTCCAACGTGCCACCGCATTCGCTTCCCCCAAAATTGCGGAGCGGCCGTTGCGTAAATCGCAACGGCAGCGAACGCAGCAGCGGATAGACCGGGGTCGTGAGGCCGACGACGTGCGTCTCCAGTACCGTCGATGCGGTGATGGCTTTGAAGGTTGACCCCGGTGGGTATCGCTCGCGATAGGCGCGGGCCAACAGTGGTTTGGTGGGATCGTCACGGAGCCGCTCGTAGGCGAGCTTGGTGGTCTTCGTGTCCGTCGACGCCAGGGGCGTCGGGTCATAACGCGGCGTCGACACCGCGGCCAGCAACGCACCGGTGCGCGGATCGATCACGACAACGGAGCCGCGCCGATTGCCGAGCGCTTTTGCCGCGGCTCGCTGGATCCTGTCGTCAATGGTCAGGGTCACGTCGCTGGTGATCGTCTTCGAACTGAGCAGGTCCTTCAACCGTTTTGCCGTGAGCGTGACTTTGCGCCCGGCGAGCTCGGCATTGTAGGAGCGCTCGACCCCGGTCGTGCCGTACACGAACGAGAAATAGCCGGTGAGATGTCCGTAGAGCGAACCACCCGGATAGCGGCGAATGTATTTGTACTGACTATTTCGGTCCGGGTTCGGAATTGACTCCGCCAGCACGCGTCCGTCGGCGGTGAGGATGCGGCCTCGCGGTTGACCGAAGTCGCGCTCGGCATTGCGTGAATTCCGCGGGTCGCTGGCCAGCTCATCGGCTTTGATCACCTGCAACACGTTGAGTTGCACGATCAACGCAAGAAACAAGACAACGAGGGCAATGCCCAGGCGCCGGATCTGACGATTCACTCCGACCCACCGAGAACGCGAGTCTCGTCGTCGTTGCCGCTCCCACGGCCCGTGTCGTCGACGATCACCGTGCCAGAAGTTCGGCGAGCCCGGCGCCGTTGCCGCCACGTGAGCGGAGCCGATTCACCAAGACGGGCATTGGCGTCGTGGGAGATCCGGGCCAACAGGGCCAGCAGCACATAGTTGACGACGAGCGACGATCCGCCGTAGCTCACGAACGGAAGCGTCACGCCGGTGAGGGGAACGAGCCGCGTGACACCGCCCACGATGATGAACGTCTGCATACCCAAAATGGTGGTGAGGCCAACTGCGAGCAACTTGTCGAATGCGGTGTCGGCGCGAAGGGCAATGCGCAATCCAGCGCCGACGAGGAGGAGGAAACACAACAGCACTGCCGTGGTGCCGAACAGACCGAGCTCCTCGCCAATGGCCGCGATGATGAAGTCGTTGTAGGCGGCCGGAATTCGACCGGGCCGCCCCTGGGCGAAGCCGGCGCCGGCCAGGCCACCTGACCCGAAGGCGAACAGACTCTGCACCAGCTGGTAACCGTTGCCGGTGGCGTTCACCCACGGGTCGAGCCACGTGCTGACGCGCGTGCGCACATGGCCGAACAGGTGATAGGAGGCCGTTGCCCCCGCTCCGAAGAGCAAGAGCCCGAGGCCCAGGAACGTTGTGCGACCGGTGGCCACCCACAACATCACGACGAAAAGTGTGAAGAACAACAGCGACGAGCCGAGGTCCTTTTCGGCCACCATCACGGCGATCGAGAAACCCCAGGCCAACAGGATCGGACCGAGATGGCGGAACTCGGGAACATTCACTCCGAGCACCTTGCGTCCGGCCACAGCAAGGAGCTCGCGCTTCTCCACGAGGTAGGCAGCGAAGAAGAGGGCGAGGGTGAGTTTGGCCACCTCGCCCGGCTGAAAGGTGATCGGTCCAAGGCGGGCCCAGATGCGCGAGCCGTTGCGTTCATAGCCAATGCCGGGAATAAGCGGGGCGAGCAGCAGAGCAATACCGGCAAAGAAGAAGGTATAGCGCGAATACTGCAGCCGTTTCGCTTCGCGCACGACAATGAGTGTGCCGATGTAGCCAGCGATACCGACCGCGGTCCATGCGGCCTGCTTGTTGGCGAGGTCGGGCCGAAGGCGGACGATGAACACATAGCCAATGCCGTTGAGCACTGCTGCGACCGAAAGGATCGTGGCATCAGCGAACTTGGCCAGGCGCCTCGTAGCAATGTGCGCGCTTATGAGAAGGGCGGCGATGATGCCGACGAAGGGACGAATGTTCGTCGGTACCGTTGCGGTCGTTCCTAGCGAGACAAGCGTGTACGCGCTTGCCGTCAGCGCAACGGCGAGAACGATCAGTCCAAGCTCGGTGCGCCGACGCGGGACGGCCAGTCTCGTGATGCGCGCCATCACGAACTCCGCTTGCGCTTCGTCGTGGTGGTTGCCAGCTCCGTGGTCGTGGTGGTGGCGAAGGGGTCAACGACCGCGCCCGGTACCGGATCGACGGCCGCGGTGTCGCCGACTCCGGGGCCGTCGGTGGCTGGCACGATGCTCACGGTGCTGTCGGGCGCTTCGGCGCCGGCCGCGCCGGTCGTTGGGGCTCCAGTGCTCAGCGGCGCAGTGTCGCCGACGACCGACGACACGGTGACCGTCGTGGTTGACGTGACGGTGGTGTCCGACGTCGGGGTCTTGGCCGGGTCGTTGCGTATGGTCCACACGACCACGCCGATGATGGCGCCGACGATGGCCAGAAAAACCAGGACTCGGAGATTCACCATCCACGGGCGGCGGGGACCACGCTCGCGTTTCGGCGTGGTCGCTGCCGTCGTTGCTGTTGTTGGCGTTGTTGGCTTTGCCGCCGCCGATTGCGCCCCGATGGTTTCGATCGTTTGCGGTGCTCGGTTTGCCGCGATGACCTCGTGACCGTCGACGCCAGCAACAACATCGACAACAATGACCGTCACGTTGTCGCGCCCTCCATGATCAACGGCCTCGCGCACGAGTGCCGACGCCGCTTCCTGCGGGTCGCGCAGTCGGCGCAGTGTCGCCGCTATCAGCGGATCGGTCAGCTCGGTCGGCAGGCCGTCGGAACAAATCAGGAATCGGTCGCCGACGATCGGCACCACTTCGACGACGTCGCACTCGACATCAGGTTCGACCCCCAGGGCCCGGGTGAGAACAGAGCGACTCCGGTGCGTTCGCGCGTCGGCCTTCGTGAGCTTTCCTTCACGGATGAGTTCACCGACGACGGAGTGATCTTCGGTGATCTGTTCCAACTCGCCGCCCCGCAACCAGTACGTGCGCGAATCACCAACGTTGAGCACGAGCAGCAGATGGGCTGACGTTTCGTCACCGTCAACGACGGCGAGCCCGGTAATCGTGGTGCCCATCCCGCGGAGGTCAGGATTACGTTCGGCTTGACCCAAGATTTCGCGGTTAGCCGTCTCCACGCGAGCCATCACGTCATCGCTTCGTAACGTCTCCGCGACCGCCAGCCCGGCGAGCGTTTCGACGGTTAGTTGCGCGGCAACCTCGCCGCCAACGTGACCGCCCATGCCGTCGGCCACGATGAAGAGCGCATTGTCGAGGATCAGTAACCGATCCTGATTCTGCACGCGTACCCGGCCCGCGCTGGTCGCTGACCCGGCTCGTAGCCTCACCAACTTCT
>JAYSTV010000105.1:0-9997 GCA_043719425.1 Acidimicrobiia bacterium
CGCCTTCGGCGGTGATCTTGCCCAGTGCTTGACGGTCGGCCGAGCACGACACCGCCATTGCGACCGGACACGACGCGCCATGGCGAGGCAGGCGAATCACGCGCACGTCGTGACAGAAGTACTTGCCACCGAACTGCGCACCAATGCCCGTCGCCGCCGAGATCTTGAGAACTTCGGCCTCCATCTCGAGATCACGGAACGCTTGGCCATTTCGACCACCGCTCGTCGGCAACGAATCGAGATACCGCGCACTCGCCAGCTTGGCGACCTTCAATGAGTACTCAGCCGACGTACCGCCCACCACCACGCCAAGGTGATACGGCGGACATGCCGCGGTACCAAGCGTACGTATCTTTTCATCCATCCAACTCGCGAACGAAGCTGGGTTCAGCAATGCCTTCGTCTCTTGAAAGAGCAGGCTCTTGTTGGCCGAGCCGCCGCCCTTGGCCATAAAGAAGAACCTGTATGCCTCGCCGCCGACTGCTTCGATCTCGATCTCTGCCGGAAGGTTGTTGCCCGTGTTTTCCTCGTCCCAAAAGTTGAGCGGGGTCATCTGCGAGTAGCGCAGGTTCGTGTGGACGAAGGTGTCCCACACCCCCTTCGAGATCGCTTCTTTGTCATCGGAACCGGTGACCACGTATTGGCCCTTCTTGCCCTTGATGATCGCCGTGCCGGTGTCCTGGCAACCGGGCAGGACGCCGCCGGCAGCGATGGCCGCGTTCTTCAAAAGATCGAGGGCGACGAAGCGATCGTTGGCACTTGCTTCGGGATCATCGAGGATCTTGCGCAACTGCACCAGGTGGCCAGGACGCAACATGTGCTGAATGTCGCGCATCGCCTCCTTCGTCAACAACGTGATGACTTCGGGATCAACGGTGAGAAATCGTTTGCCGTTTGCTTCGAAGGTGGAGACCCCTTCGGTGGTCAGCAATCGATACGGCGTGTCGTCGGCGCCGAGGGGCAGCATCTCGTTGTAGACAAATGACTCTTCAGCAGGTGTGGCCATACGCCCAGTCTGGCGCGCCACCGCTCGTCGGGTGACCCATCAGGCCGCCGGACCCGGAGCCGCCATCGCTGCGATCCGTCGCCCGCGCACGAAGAGCGCCAGACCACCGATGACAGTCGCGACACCCCCGGGCACGAACGGCGCCCAGGCGTTGATGACAGACCCGAGCCATGCCACCGCGAGCGCTCCCAGCGGCGTTGTCCCAAGGAACGCAATGGAGAACAACGCCATCACTCGACCCAGCATGTCCGGTCGACTCGACGTCTGCAGGATCGTCGTCGTCACGGTCGTGAAACCCGTCGCCATCACACCCACCGGCAGGGCCACCACGACCCACCACCAATACGTCGGGGCCACCGCCCATGCCGACAAGCGACACGCCGAAGATGACCGCCCAGACGGCTTGTGTAGTCACCATTGGCTTGGCGAACCAGCCGATGACCACGCCAGCGAAAGGAACGCCGACGCCGCAGTCGTTCCGAGGAGGAGGCGACGGTTGTCGACTCGGTCGGCGACGCTCCCGGCAAACGAACCGAGGAGGAGCAGCCGATCGAGCCGAGCGCGGACGCGAAGAACCGCCCGAGGCACCGACCGGGGAAGGGATCGGCGCCGCGGGCGGCTCGTCGAAGAAGCGAGGGGTTAGGCCGCGGTCGTCTTGGCGGCGGGGGTGCCATCGCGACCGGGGCCACCGTCACCAGGGCCGTGGCCACCACGACCACCGCGACCGCCAAAGCCAGGGCCAGTGTCACCGGCATCGATGCGAGTCTTGATTTCAGTTGCCTGGGCGGCCGTGAGACGACCGGCGGCAACGGCCTTGTCGACGTCGGCCTTTGCCTGGTCGGCAAGGGCGGCCTTGAGCTTGTCGACGCTCACGCCGAGGCGAGTCGCCAGCTCCGTCAAGCGGGCGGTCTGGTTGGCCTTGTGCTCGGCATCTTTGGCCGCACGCTCGGCGTCGGTCAGCTGGCGACGGTCACCACGCTGGCCCTTCGCAGCTGCGGCAGGGGGTGTGGTTGAGGAGGTCGCTTGGGAGAAGGCGGGGGCCGCGAGGCCGAGCGCCAGGGCACCGCCAAGTCCGAGAGCGGCGAGGGAGGTACGGGCAGAACGCATGCAGAAGTCCTTTGGAAGAGGGGAAGACGGACGAACATCCGTCACCGATGTTGTCCGGCCCTTCGAGTGTGCGCCCCGCAGGTAAGGACTGCGCGAGAAGAACGTAAAACTCGGTTGAGGCTTCATCTGGCGCCGACCAGCGGTGGCAGGCAAGGCTGGGACCTATGGCTTCCACCGATCACATCGTCAGCCGGGTGACCGAGTTGCTCGGGACCCGCTACCCCATCGTTCAGGCACCCATGGGCTGGATCGCCCGGGCCCAGCTGGCCAGTGCCGTGTCCAACGCTGGCGGCCTCGGCATCATCGAAACGTCGTCCGGCGAACTCGACAACGTGCGGGCCGAGATTGCCAAGATGGCCGACCTCACCGATCAACCGTTCGGCGTGAACATCGCTCAGGCGTTCGTCCGTGATCCGGGCATCGTGCAGTTCGTCATCGATCAGGGCGTGCGCTTCGTGACCACGAGCGCCGGTGATCCGACCAAGTACACGGCGCAGCTCAAGGCGGCAGGTCTCACCGTGTTCCATGTGGTGCCGACGTTGGCCGGAGCCATCAAGGCGGTCGACGCCGGAGTCGACGGGCTGGTGGTCGAAGGCGGAGAAGGCGGCGGCTTCAAGAATCCGCGCGACGTGGCCACGATGGTGCTTCTTCCTCTCGTCGCCTCAAAAGTACGTGTACCTATTATCGCGGCCGGTGGTATCACCGACGGCCCGTCGATGGCCGCTGCTTTCGCGCTCGGCGCCGAGGGCGTGCAAATGGGAACCCGGATGGTCTCGGCCACTGAGTCGCCCGTGCACCCCAACTGGAAGGACGCGATCGTCAATGCGGCGGAGACCGACACCGTGTTCCTAAACCGACACGGGAAACCGGGACTTCGGGCGTTACGGACCAAGCTGTCGGAGTCGTTGGAGCGCGAGGAACAGGTCAATCTCGGGATCATGGGCCGAGCGCTCGACCTGTACTTCGGCGGCGATATGGAAGCGTCGATCGCCTTGACCGGCCAGGTCGCCGGACGTATCGATTCCGTAAAGCCGGTGGCCCAGATCATCAACGAAACCGTCGAGGGCTTTCGGCGCGTGGCCGCTGAACTTGGCGCGAGGTTTGGTCGTTAGCCACCAACGGGCCGGAGAAAGCGGCACAAGAACACAAGTCTTGCAACGCGTTTCCCTGGACGTGGCCCCGCCAATCATGTGACAATCCATACATGCCTGGTTCGAGCAAGTTCTCGAAGAACATGCACCTCTACCCGGTGGCCGCGGTCTTGGTCGTGCTGTCAGCGACCGCCGTTCAAGTCATGCTTGATGCGGGCCAAGCGGGCCTTCATCCGAACACGGCGGCCGCGGCCACAAAAGGCACGCCGACCTTCAATTCGAAGAATTTCGGTGAGGCGTCGTCGTCCACCAACAAGTGGTTCCCGCTGACGCCCGGATATCAGTCGGTGCGCGAAGGCGGCCTCGATCGCGGCCATCGACGGCTGACTCATCGACGCGCTTACACCGTTACCAACGTGACGAAGGAGGTCGCCGGCGTCGAGACCATTCTCATCCTCGACCAAGATATCGACGGCGGCGAAGTGGCCGAGCAGGCTCTCGACTTCGTCGCCGAGGACAGGGAAGGAAACGTCTGGTACCTAGGGTCGTACACCGAGACCTATGAGGGCGGTGAGTATGTCAACGCGACCGACGGATGGCTGGCGGGAGTTCGGGGAGCGAAGCCGGGAGTTCTCATGCTCGCGCTGCCAGTCATGGGTTCACCGAAGTACTTGCAAGCAACCGTCCCCGGCGAGGGGAGCGCCACTGCGAAGGTTAGCAAGACCGGACAGAAGAAGTGCGTGCCGTTCAAGTGTTTTACCGATGTTCTCGTCATCCAGGAGGGCGGTGAAGACGTGTCTTACGCGCCCGGAGTCGGTTCGATAAAGACCGAACCACGGCACAAAGGCGGCGAGAACGAAACCGAGGATCTCGTCAACCTCACGCAGTTGTCACCCCAAGGTCTAGAGGAGTTCAACAGCGAGGCCATCAAACTCGATCAACACGCAAAGACGACAACCGAACGGGTCTTTGGTGGAAGTGCCAGAGCGAAGTTGAGAAGCGGCAAATGAGTGGACGTGCAGAATCCGCTCCTCCAGGTCATCGACGTAACAAGGTCATTCTCTAATGATTCGGGTGGATCGCCGGTCCTCGACAACGTCAGCTTTGAACTGGAACCTGGCTCCGTAACCAGCCTTCTAGGTTCTTCGGGGAGCGGAAAGTCGACGCTCATGAGTCTTGTTGCTGGGCTTCTTCGTCCGGATTCAGGATCGATCATCTTCCGTGGAACCGACATCACAGCGCTTGACGACACGGCATGCGCTCGGCTCCGGTCCAGACACTTCGGCGTGGTCCCGCAACGTGGAGGTTTGTTGCCATACCTCACCGCAGAAGAGAACGTTGCCTTCGCCATGAACATCGCCGGCCTCGATGCCCGAAAACGCGAAATCACTGCGCTCCTCGACGAACTCGGCGTCGCCCACAGGAGCGGGCACTTCCCGCGGGAGATGTCCGGAGGAGAAGCCGTTCGTGTCGTCGTCGCAATGGCACTCGCCTCCCAGCCTGCTCTGATCCTCGCCGACGAAGCAACCGGGGAACTAGATCCAACGACGGCCCGGGAGACAATGGACGTCATTGTCAAACGTTCGATCGACCACGGTGTCACTTTGCTCTATGTCACTCATGACGTTCAGATGGCCGGCTACGCCGAGAAGCGCTTCACCCTGATCGACAGTGAGTTGACGGCATCGTGAACGAGTCGTCAGAAATCACTCTCGAGCGAGTCGTCAAGTCGTACGCCACTGCGACCGGGGCCGTCGTCGCTCTGGACGGCGTGTCCTTGACGGTCGAGGCAGGGACCTCAGTTGCCGTGACTGGTCACAGTGGCGGCGGAAAGTCGACCCTGCTCGCGGTAGTCGGTGCACTTCAGGTCCCTGACAGTGGCCAAGTGAGGGTGGGCGGGCGCCCGCTTGCCGACATGTCGGCGAGCGCCCGAGCGGGGATCCGACGTTCGGAATTCGGATTCATATTCCAGTCCGACAACCTCATCCCCTATCTGACCGCCGTTGAAAACCTCGCCCAGCAGATGGCGCTCAGCGGAAGGGCCGGGGGCCTCAGTCGGTGCACCGAGATGCTCCAACGACTTGGTCTCTCCGAACACATGCACAAACTGCCCGATCAATTATCGGGTGGCCAGCGTCAACGAGTGGCGATCGCTCGCGCCCTTGTGCACCATCCACGGTACGTCTTGGCTGATGAGCCGACGGGGTCACTGGATCCCGCAAGCAGTGTGGATGTGATCGAGCTCCTCCTAGCCCAGCAGAAGGAAACGAAAGCGACGCTCGTCGTCGTGACGCACGACCTGTCCGTTGCTGAACGGTTCGCCAGACGGGTCGCGTTGACGCACGGCCGGATTGTTGCCGCAACGGCAGGCGACCCACCAGCTCTGAATCGCTAGTGACGATGTTTCGGCTCGTTGTTCGCGAGTTGCTTCGCAACCCACGACGCACGCTCGTCTCGATGATTGGTGTCACCCTGAGCACCGGACTGTTGACCGGCGTGCTGATATTCATCAACGCCTCTGGCGCCACGATGACGACCCGGGCCATCGCTGCGCTGCCGTTGGACATGCAAGTCGTGCTCACCGATCCGTTCGGTCGCCGGATCGCCTTGACCGAACGGGCGGAGGCGCCCGACCGATTGAGGGCCGGGCAGAGAGCCACTATCGAGTTGACTGTCCGCAACCTGACCGCGCAAGCCGCGCACGAAGTCGTCGTGGCCGACGATCCGCCGGCCCCGCTGTCCTACGTGGACGGCAGCACTGCGGTGAACGGACGCCGGATCGGCGATGTTGCGGGCCGCAGCCCTCTTGCGCAAGGTTTGGCGCGAACCGGGTTGAACGTCGGAACACTGTTTGCGGCGTCGACCCTGACCATCACGTACGAGGCCAGGGCAAACGTCGACGTGAACGTCAAGGACATTCGACTGGAAGGTGCCGTGTCAAGCCGTGAGGAAGTGACGCGTATCCGGGCGAACACTCCCGAACCCCCAACACTTCGCCAACTCGCGGAACGGCTGCGTGAGATCCCGGGAATTGCCTGGGCCGATGAGCTGTACATGATTGATCTTGCTCCGGGGACGGTCACATCCGGTGAGGAACCTCTCGATGGTCGCGTGCGCCTGGTTGGCGCCGACTTGAATTACGCGAAGCACTACCCGTCAATCGACATCTCGAGCGGCTCGTTCCAGTCGAACGGTGTGATCGTAAGTTCGGAGACCGCGCGCTCGCTCCGTCTGACGACCGGACAGCGAATCAGCATTGCCGTTCCAGGTCTTTCCACGCCGATATCGCAGCCGGTGACAGGAATCGCGAATCTGTCAAATTCCCAACAACTCTTCATGAGTCGAAAGGCCAGCAAACTCGAAGACTTTCTCTACATACCGTTCACGGTGATTGTACCAATAGAGTTCTTCACGGAGCGCATCATCCCTGCGTTCCAGCGCGCAAGCGCAGTACCGGGGGCGGGACTGAAAATCATTCCACTGTCCGAAGTGGACATTCGTGTCGAGCGCTCGAAGCTGAAGTCCTCCCCCGCCACAGCGTTGACCCAAGCGACGGTGATCGCCCGGTCGATCCGGGAGGTCAGCTCCAACCGCTCTTTGCTTATCGACAACATTTCCAACGCGCTGACGGTCGCCGCCGACGATGAGTCAACAGGACGCAGGATGTTCTTGTTTCTCGGTCTCCCCGGCGTACTCGCCGCAATAGCACTCGTCGTGTTCAGCGCCAACCTCCAAGCCGAGTCGCACCGCCGAGAGCACGCAACGATGCGCCTGCATGGCGCTGACCGTTCGATGCTCATCAGAATGACAGCGCTGCGTACGCTGATCTTCGCCGGATGCGGCGCGCTGATCGGCGTAGGGCTGGGCTTCGGAGCGGCCGAATCGGTACTCGGCATGCCTGCCGTTCTTGCCACGCCCCGCCGTCTCGTAGCTCTGTCATTCCTTATTGCAATCAGCACCAACGTCATCATCGTTTTGATGGTGCTCACCCGGAAGCAATGGCAGACCTCGGCACGCGAGATCGGTAGCGAGCGACAGGACTTGGCCGATGCAATCCGACCCGCCTGGCATCGTCGGCAACTTGACCTGCTCCTGGTTTTCACCGCCATCATCGGCGTCGGTATCGAGGCCATGTTGTCGGCCCCCCAACGTGTGTCGGTCTCGCAGGGGCAAGCCGCATCGCTTCCACTTGGACTACTTGTCGTGCCCATGACCATCTGGTTGGGCGGCACACTCGCGTTCGGCCGCGTCGTTCACGGAATCGCCGCGCACCAGCGAAAGTCAGGGACAGGACATTTCGAAACGCTCATCCGCGGATCGCTGGTACGCAGTGTTCAGCGCAGGCCTTGGTCGGTGGCGAACGCAGTAGTCGGGATCGGTCTCGTTGTTGCATTTGCCGCAAATCTTGGCGCGATCAATTCGACGTATCACCGGACCAAATTGGCGGACTCACGCTTTGCCGTCGGCTCCGACCTTCGCATCAACCCGCTCGGCGGCTATGCCGGCACAAATGGGGCGTCTCTCATAGAAGAGTTCAAATTGGCGGGGGTCTCCGCCCTCACGCCGGTCACTTTTTCGCTGGAGAACTCGATACTTATAGGTCCCTACGACCAAGCACGCACGGATCTCGCAGCCATCGACCCACGCAGTTTCGCGCGAGTGTCCACCTTCGGTGAATCGGTGTCCGGCGGGAGTGCTGACGAAGCGATGCGGATGCTGGCAGGACCTGGCGCAGCGCTTGTCCGTGCCACCCGAGCTGACGATCTATCGATCAGCGTCGGAGATCGGGTTCAGATCCTGCTGGCGCGGGGCACAAGACAACAGAAGCTGAAGACATTCGACGTCGTCGGGCTGTTCGACGCGTTTCCGGGATTTCCGGAAGGGCTCGACGTCGTCGTCAACCGTTCAACGTACCGATCGGCTACCGGGTCGGACGGTGTCGACTTCTTTCTCGCTCGTACGCCAGACAGAACACCCTCGGGGACCGCGGCCATCGCATCCCGGATTGCGCGCACGGTCGGAGATCGGTATCCGCTTCGCGTGGTTACAACCGCCGCTTACCTGAACAAAGACCAGTCGAGTCTTACCGCGGTAAATGTCCGTGGACTCGTAGAAATGGGCCTGGGGTTCGCTTCTGCCATCGGGATCGCCTCGATACTCATGGTGGTCTTTCTCCAGCTCTTCCAGCGGCGTCGAGAGTATGTAGCGTTACGCGCGTTCGGCATGTCGACGTCGTCACTGGCAGCATTGATTCTCGGCGAGTCGCTCTTCGTCATCCTCCTCGCACTCACCGGTGGTTTGGCGGTCGGGTTGGTCATGGCGCGGGTCTTTGTGATCGTTCTGCGACCGATGTTCCTCGTCACACCGCAGTTCCACGTTCCGATTCGCATTCTTGTCGAGCTGAGCGCCGGACTGGTGCTGGCGACAGTTGCCTTCGCAGTGGCTGCGACTGCCCTGGTCATCAGGCCGCAGGCAATCGCGATTCTTCGCGAGGCCTGACCGACTCGTCCGTCGGAAACTCGGCTTCGGGGTGCCCCAAACGTGATCAGGTCCCCGAGCGAAGCGCCTCGACCGGCTCGAGTTGCGCGGCTCGCAGAGCCGGGTACAGTCCGGCCACGAGACCGACAACGGCTCCGAGGAGCGGGGCCAGAAGTGGGATCTTCGGGTCGATAACGGCGGTCCACTGACGGGTGACCGCGATGCCGACAACGACGAGCAGCCCGAGTGATGCCCCAAGTACGCCGCCAATCAAACCCAAGACGGTGCTTTCGGCGAGAAACTGCGATGCAATGTGGCGACGCCCGGCGCCTAGTGCACGCCGCAGACCAATCTCCCCGGTCCGCTCCAGAACCGAAACGAGCGTGACGTTGGCAATGCCGATAGCGCCAACGAGCAACGACACCGCGCCCAACACAAGAAAGAGCGAGTTGAGATCACTCTGGATTCCGTCTTTGACAAGCTTCGGCTCCGGGGGCGCCGCCACCTTGATCCTCAACGGGTCATTCGGCGACAGGGCGAGCGGGATCTGCCCGGCGATGAGACTCGTGGCCCCGATTTGCGTTTCGACCTCAACCAGGGACGGGCCGCTGAGTCGAAACTCCTTGCGAGCTGTGCCTTCGGGAATGATGATCGAGGAAATCAGGTCGGGTTGTCGGGCAACGGAGTCAAGGATCCCGATGACCGTGTAAAGCTGGTCACCAACAAAGATCGCCGGCAGCTGGTCGACTCTCGCAAGATTGAGTTTTCGGGCCGCTGACCGCCCGATCACCACCACACGCTCCGAGCGTTCCGAATGTCCCACGTCAAAGAAACGTCCCGATCCCAGTCGTGCCCGGGTAGCGCGAAATAGTCCGGGCGACGCCGCTTTGATCGGCATTTGAAACTGGCTCTGCCCGAGCGGGTCGTTCACGGGCACCGCACGGATCAAGGTCCCTTTGACCGCGATGTCGGCGAGCGTTCCTGCTGCAACCACGCCGTTGAGTCGCTCGAGCTGATCTTGCGCGTTCCACGGAATGGCGTTCACGGTGAGCCGTCCAACGGCCCGTGGCGTGGCAATGATCTCCGTTGCCGCGAGAGCGTCAAAGCGACCAACGATCTGATTGCCTGCCGTCTTTGAGATGCCCAGCGTTGCGACGAGAGCGCCGATTCCGAGGACCGTCCCGAGAATGGTCAGCACGGCGCGGCCGGGACGCGACAAGACCCCCGAGCTTGCTTCGATGATCAGGTCAACAAGCTTCAGCTTCGTCTTTTTGTGCACGCGTCGCGCATTCCCGCCCATATGTCGCGACTTGCG
>JAYSTV010000106.1:0-9987 GCA_043719425.1 Acidimicrobiia bacterium
TCGAGCCGAACAGGGCACGGTGGATCATCACCGGTCGCTGGCGGGAGCCATCGGGCGCCGTGTACTCGAGGTCGAACCGCTCCGGCAGGTTGAAGTCCAGCTGGATGGTCGACATCTGCCAGGTGCGCCCGATGGCGTCCCGCGCCTGCACCGAGATCTTGGGGCCGTAGAACGCCGCGCCGCCTTCGTCAACGGTGTACGCCAGGTTTTCGTGCTCCATGGCCCGAACGAGCGCAGCGGTGGCGTCGGCCCAGCCCTGGTCGTGGCCGACCGACTTGTCTGGATCGCGTGTGGCCAACATGGCCTCGAAGTCGGTGAAGCCGAAGCTGCGAAGAATGTCGATGACGAAATGCAGCAGCGAGATGATCTCGTCGGCCGCCTGCTCGTGGGTGCAGAAGATGTGTGAGTCGTCCTGGGTGAAGCCGCGGATGCGCATGAGGCCATGCAGCGTGCCGGCGCGTTCGTAGCGATACACGGTGCCGAGTTCGAAGAGACGCAACGGAAGTTCGCGGTAGCTGCGCTGACGACTGTCGAAGATCAGGCAGTGCATCGGGCAGTTCATGGGCTTCGGGTAATACGTCCCGTTGTCCATCTCCATCGGCGGATACATGCCGTCTTTGTAAAAGTCCAAATGGCCCGAGGTCTCGAACAGCCGGGCGTTGGCGAGGTGCGGGGTGTATGCGAACTCGTAGCCACCGTTCTGGTGACGGGTGCGGCTGTAGTCCTCCATGAGTTTGCGGACAATGGCGCCCTTCGGGTGCCACACGGCGAGACCGCCACCGAGCTTCTGCGGGAATGACAGCAGGTCGAGTTCCACGGCGAGCTTGCGATGGTCGCGCTTCTCGGCTTCTTCGAGACGATGGAGGTGTTCCTCGAGCGCCTTCTTCGACTCCCAGGCGGTGCCGTAGATGCGCTGGAGCATCGGACGCTTCTCGTCACCCCGCCAGTACGCGCCGGCCACCTTCATGAGTTTGAACGACGCGAGTCGGCCCGTTGACGGGACATGCGGGCCCCGGCAAAGGTCGACGAAATCATCCCGGTTGCGGTAGTAGCTCACGACGGTCCCGCCACCACCTTCGGCCGCATCTTCGCGACCGCCGACGCCGCGGATGATCTCCTGCTTGTACGGCTGGTCGGCGAACAGGGCGAGACCTTCGTCGAGGGGCAACTCCCCGCGCACGAACGGCTGGTCCTCCTTGACAATTTCGGCCATGCGCTTCTCGATCCGCTCGAGGTCGGTGTCGGAGAAGCGCGCCCCGTTGGGCAGGTCGAAGTCGTAGTAGAAGCCGTTGTCGATGGCCGGACCGATGGCGTACTGGGCGCCCGGCCACAGATCGCACACGGCCTGCGCTAGCACGTGGGCGGTCGAGTGGCGCAGCACATGACGGCCGTCGTCGGAGTCGGCGGTCACGATCGCAACCGTGTCGCCGGAGGCCAGGGCGCGGTTCAGGTCGACGACCTCGCCGTTCACTTTGCCGGCGAGGGCGGCCTTGGCTAAACGGGCGCCGATGGAGGCGGCAAGATCGGCCGTCGTCGACCCGGTCGGCAGTTCTCGCAAGGAGCCGTCGGGAAGGGTCAGGGTGATCACGCTGGACATGGGCGATAAATCTAGGGGACCCCCTTCTCCGTGACCGGGCAAGTTTTGGTTCCGTTCAGCGGCGTATTCGGAGATCTACCGGGCAGAATCGCAATCCTGTCGCTTCGAACCAAGCCGTTCAGAGGGGGTGCCGGTTGACTAGCCACTGCCCAACGCTTTGAAGGGTGCGGTCCAATCGACATTGCATTTTGCCGCCGAGTAGGCCGCAAACGTGTCCCGGTTCGAGCTGACGTTGGTGTCCGCAGCAAACTTTTCCCCCGTGCCCACCAGCACTTCGACGGCGTCGGGCATGTTGAGCGTTCCGTCGATTGATTCGACGATCCGTCGACGGCTCACCACCAATTCGACCAACGTTGACCACACGGGCTCTTTGATCTCGTTCGGTGCCGACTGAGAGATCGGGCGGGCATAGGCAAGCGTGTCGGTCACCCATTTTTCGTTCAGGTTGCCGGATTGGTTGAGCGTTGCCGTCTCCCACGCCGTCCATGCTTTGGTCGCGGCGCAAAATGCGGAGAGTGATCGTTTCACCGGTTTGGCCGAAGGTTTCGGCGTCGCACGTTTGGTTGTGACCGGTTTTTTGGTGGTCGCTGCCGCAGTGGCGATCGGAACTAGTAGTGCGCCAGCGAGCACAAGTGCTCCCAGCGCAGCTCTGTGGGGTCGGGTCATTTTCAGTCCTCCGTCAGGCGAATGTCCGGATCATACGCGTGGTGCGCGCAAAATCGACCGGAGCGAGAACAGGTCGAAGGATTCGGCCAAGATCTCGCGGAGGTCGTCGTCGAAGTCGGCGGGTGTTTCGAGGTTGGCGACGTACCACTTCATCGACGAATCGCGTCCGTTGGTCATCGGCTTGTTCTTGATCGTGCGATGACCGATGGCCCGTCGCACGGGGAACGTCATCGCCACCCACGTGCGTTTCGGGCGAAGCTGCATCCATACCGACGGGCACTTGAAGAAGATGCCGACAGAGACGAACTCCACGCTCACCGAGCCGAGTGTGTCAACGAAATCCGCGACCTCTTCAAAGATCGGCCGCTCAAACGAAGGGCCCGTGGCGAAGTACTCGTCGACCGTCATGGCGGGCGCGCACTCGTGTGACTGGCCGACCCGACGAAACGATCGCCCGCATGACGAGCAAACCCATGCCTCGCCCATGAGGCGCGGCTAGAGCGTGATGCCGAGTAGCAACGCCGCGGTGCCGACGCCTTCGCCGCGTTCAACCGCCGCATCGATCGCCGCCAAGGCACCGGGGGTGTCGAGGTCGTCGTCGAGTCGGGCTCGCACCTCGTCGAGCGCGCCGTCTCCGACACCAGCGCAACGCCAGGCGTCGAGTCGAACAACGGCGTGTTCGAGGAGTGAGTCGAACCATTCCCAGCCGTCGCGGTAGTGGTGGGCAACGATGACGAGACGGATCGCCATCGGGTCGACCCCTTCTGCGGTGAGGTTCGAGACGTAGCGGAGGTTGCCGAGCGACTTCGACATTTTCACCCCGTCGAGCTTCACGTAGGCCTGATGCATCCAATGCCGCGCGAGAGGCTCACCGGTGGCCGCTTCCGACTGGGCCGCCTCGCATTCGTGGTGCGGGAAAATCAGGTCCTCGCCGCCGCCGTGAAGATCGATGGTGGTGGTGCCGAGTTCGCGCATTGACAACGCCGAACACTCGATATGCCAACCCGGTCGCCCCGGACCCCAGAGCGACTCCCACGACGGTTCGTCGGGCAATGACGGTTGCCAGAGGACGAAGTCCAGCGGATCACGCTTGTGCGGATCTCCCACATTGCCGCCGCGTTCGGCGGCGAACGCCAACATCTCGGTGCGTGAATAGCCGCTGATCTGACCGAACTGTTTGAACGACGCAACATCGAAGTACACGCCGCCTCCCGCTTGATACGCATGCCCCGACGAGAGCACCCTGTCGATGAATCCAAGGATGTCGGGAATAGCACTCGTGGCTCGGGGCTCGGACCACGACGGGAGCTGGCCGAGGACGCGCATGTCGTCGTCGAACTTCGCCACTTCTTCGGCGGCGAGGTCGAGATAGTGCACACCCTTTTCGCGCGCCTTGCCGAGAATCGAATCGTCGACATCGGTGATGTTGCGTACACACCGGGTCTCGTGGCCGAGGTCGCGGAGGCGCCGCTGGAGCACGTCGTAGGTGATGAAGCACGCCGCGTGCCCGATGTGCGTCGTGTCGTAGGGAGTGACGCCACACGTGTACATCGTGACGATCGGTCCCGGCTCGAACGGGACAATGGCGCGTCGAGCAGTGTCATAGAGCTTCATTGGCACCCGGGTGTTCTAGCAGGGGTGCTGAAAATCCTGCGGGCAGCGAAGGAATCGATGGCTTCACCAGGTCACGTTCCTCACAAATGCGCTGTAGGGGGATTTTCAGCAGCCCTGAGATCGGGGCACGAACCCTCGACCAAGACGTCTCAGGCGTCGATCCCGGTCATCCGCAACGCGGATCGCGTTTTGTAGCGCATGTTGAGCTGGAGGAGAACCGCGGCGAAGGCTTCGATCGGGGCCGCGTTGGAAAGTCCACCGGTATCGAGCGGGCGACAACCAGGAATTTTTCGGACGATGTCGGCGGTCACTTCCGTGGCCTTGATGTGGTCCGAGCAAATGAGCACGTCGCTCTCGATCGGCTCGGTGATATTGCCTAGCTCACGCGCCGGTAGGTGGTGAAAGGCGGCCGCGACCATCGCCCGGGGAACGATGGCCTGAACGCTGGCGGCGACCGAGCCACGCGGTGGGACGAGTGGCTGAAACTCGGGCCCGACCTTGGCCAAGGCGTTTGCCATAGAGATCACGACCTTGCCCTTCAGTAGGTCAGCGACACTCAGGGCGGTGGAGGCGGTCGAGTCCCACGGCGTGGCGATCACCACGACGTCGGCTGTGGCCGCGCCAGAGTTGGTGTCGGCGGTCAACAACAGCTTGTGATCGGGCCAGCGCGCCAGGATCAAGTCGCACGTCTCCATGGCCTTGTACTTGGACCGCGAGCCGATCACAACGTCGTAACCAACCGACGCCAGACGTGCGGCGAGGCCGCTTCCGGCCGGTCCGGTTCCACCAAGAACAGCAATGCGCATGCACGACTCTTGCCCATCGATCGGGGTAGGTGCCAACTGATGGCGCCCGACGAGGCCGGTCAGTCGTAACCTCAAGGCGCTGGACCGGGTCCGAGAAGGGCACGATTGCGGCACCACCGAATGGGAGCGTCATGGGAATTCTCGAAGGCAAGCGGCTGCTCATTACGGGTGTGCTCACCGACGCCTCGATTGCCTTCGGCGTGGCCCAGACGGCGCTCGACGAAGGCGCCGAGATTGTCATGACCGGTGCCGGCCGCGGTATGTCGCTGACCGAACGGATGGCGCGCAAACTCACCAGGCCCGACGGCATGGAGCCGATCGAGGTGCTCGAACTGGACATCACGAGCACCGACCAGATGGACAACGTCGTGCTGCGCCTCACGGAGAAATGGGGGGCGATCGACGGCTGTCTCCACGCCATCGGCTTCGCCCCGCAGACCTGCCTCGGTGATGATTTCTTCGCGCCATCGTGGGACGACGTGGCCATGGCCATCCAGATCTCGACGTTTTCCTTCGGCGTGCTCGCCAAGGGACTAAGGCCGCTGTTCCAAATTGCCGGTGGCGGATCGCTGGTCGGTCTCGACTTCGATGCCACGGTGGCCTGGCCGGCCTACAACTGGATGGGCGTGGCCAAGGCCGGTCTCGAATCGTTGAACCGGTACCTCGCTCGCGAGTTGGGGCCTGACGGTGTGCGCGTGAACCTCGTGGCCGCTGGCCCGTTGAAGACGCTGGCGGCCAAGTCCATTCCCGGGTTCTCCAAGTTCGAGGATGTCTGGGCGGAGAAGGCGCCGCTCGGCTGGGACGTGAATGATTCGTCGGCGGTGGCCAAAGCTTGCGTAGCGTTGCTCTCTGATTGGTTCCCCAAGACAACGGGCTCGATGATTCATGTCGACGGCGGCTTCCGAGCTCTGGGCGCATAGGGATTCCTATGTCCACTGACGAATCCGTGACGCCACCTCGCAAGCTTGGCGTGCAGCCCTTTTCGCGCGACATGATCCGCGACCACCTTGATCGCATGGACCTCAAATTCGTGACCGACGACGATGGTGACTTCACCGTGGACTTCGGACTCAACGACGAGGAAGAGATCGTTCTACGCGTGGTGCTCACAGCCGAAGGTCCGAACGAGGACATCTTCGTGATTCGCGGGGTGACCAACCTCATGGTGCCCAAGACGTTGTGGCCCAAGGTCATGGCCGGTTGCAACCAGTGGAATCAGGAACGTCGGTATCCGAAGGCATATCTGTTCGTGCCGACCGACGAGGAGACGCTCTTTGGAACGGTCCACCTCGAAGGACAGTTTCCGCTTGGAGCGGGGGTTACCCAGCCGCTCGTCGATGAGCTCATCACCACACTGGTGCAGACCTCGTTCGCGTTCTGGCAAGAGGCCTTCGAAACGCAACTTCTGGCCGAAGAAGAACTCCCCGAGAACCCGAACGACTGACCCAGACGATGAGCGTTTCGAGACTGTCGATGACGGCTTTGGTTCTTTACGGTGGCGGGAATCCGGGTTCGGTGCAGGTGGGGATGCTGAGTTGGGCCGACGGACTTCTCGCAGGCGGCGCGAATCATCGCCGAGTCCGAGGCGCTCACTCGTTCTTGGCTAGCCGATCCGACCGTGGGGCAGCACCCCGGGCTCCATCGTCACTGACGGTTTTGTTCAGCCGACGTGCTTCGGATTGGCGATGGCGACGCGCACGTCGACGACGTTGCGCAGCGCCGCGAGCACTTCGTGCTGGCGAGTGTCGAGCTGGCCGTTCTTGATGGCGGCGGCGAGGGAGGCTTCACCTTCGTAGCCGAGTTGCGTGGCGGTGTTGCGTTGGGCGGCTTCCAGTTCGGGTCGAAGGGCGATCTCGCGCTCGACGATCGCCAACACGTTCTGGGCGACGCGGGCATGGAACGCCACTCGGCCGTCGGTGGCCGTCATCACGTCTCGTTCGAGGTAGCCGCGCACCGCATGCAGGAGATGACGCGACGATGGGAAGCCGACGTCGTCACCGCTGTCCGATGCAGTCACCGTTGGCGTGATTGCATCAACCTTGATCGGCCGTGCGGGCGGTGCTCCCATGAGGTTGAGCAAATCGTGCTCCTGCTCAGCGATACGGCGTCCGATGGCCGCGAGCTCCACACTCTGCAGCGCCCCTGAGGTGTGGGCGTTGGCCTGGGTCACGCACATCACGCCCCACATCAGCGTGCCTGCGACGATCCACCAGTGCACGCGTGCGGCGTCGACTTTGGGATGTCCGTTGGCGAGATGATATGCGCGCAGAAGATCTTCGATTGACCCGATTCCGGCCACCTCGTGCGGGCTGCCAAACCGCCACGCTCGAACGCTCAACCAGCCAAGGTCTTCAGCCGGATCGCCGAGATGAGCAAGCTCCCAGTCGAGCACGGCGGCGAGCCCGTTGGGTTGCACGATCACGTTTCCGAGACGGAAGTCGCCGTGCACGATGACCGGGTCAATGGCTGTCGGGCGGTGCGCCTCCAGCCACCGGAACGCCAACTCGAACGTGGGGCTGTGATGACCGAGCAGGTCGAGCACTTCGCGGTACTTCTGCAGTGGCTGGACTTCGACGAGACCGGGAACCGACTCTGGGGCCACCGCATGAAGAAGGGCGGCGGCTTCGCCGAGCTGGCCGATGAGCACCGATCGTGCGTGTGCATACGGTTTGTCGCGGAGGATCTTTCGGGCGATGGTTTCACCCTCGACGCGGTCCATCACGAGGAACCCGGTTTCGAGCACGTCGTCGTCGGCGTCGCCGCTAGCGCGAATGGTCGGCACGGGAACACCGGCGCGGGTCGCCGTCTCGAAGAGGACCGCTTCGAGGGGCATGCCGCCCGTGCGGCCGATCGGAAGCGGAAGGCCGGGAGGGTCACGACGGAGAATCAGCTGTTGTGTCGTGCCGTCAGGTGCGTGAGCATCGAAGGACCACGTCTCCCGACTCGCCCCGCCGCTCAACCGTTGCAGTCCGTGAATCTCGGCATGCAGAAGGCGGGCCAGTCGGTCGCGAAGGTCGGTCGACGGAGCCGGCACGGAAGTCACGGCAGTGAGCTTGGCAGCCAGAACCGGGCTGGACCCAGTCTCCGGCGTCCTACGCTCAAGGCCATGGCCAGACGTGGATCACGATCACAGCGACGTATGGTGAGCCTGGTGTCGCTCGTCGTGACGCTGGCTGCCGTGCTCGTCCCCACGCTTAGCAACCTGCGGTCGTCACCCCGGGCTGGAGCGCAGACGTCTCGTGCTTCTGGGTCAACCTCGTCGGCCACGGCGTCTTCGAATCGGGCCGACCCGCGTTTGCGTCGGATCGGGTTTGCGTCGCCGCGCGGCCTTGACTCGCACTGGCTGAAACACGGTTCGGAGTTCAATATCTCCTCCAAAGCTGACTACCTCGCCATGGCGCAGGACCTGCGCGACGCGCCGCTGTCGTCGAACGTCCTTGAAGCTCCACAGTCCAACGGGTCCTATGCCCGTTTCGATCGCCGTAGCGGCGCGTTCCTCGCCTTCAACCAGGACCTCACCATCCGGACCTTTTTCCGTCCCGACGACGGCGAGTCCTACTTCCGTCGCGCCGTCAACCGTCGCTAGTCCCGACGTTCGCCGCACTGTCGACGCGCGACATCGCTCGATCACCTACACAGATCGCCGGCTCCGGCGCGCAGATCGGGCCGAAATGTCGCCGAACGGCGCGGAATTGGCTGAGGCACGCGGTGTCGGGGACGATCTGCGCGCTGGGTGACGTGATGTGTGCGGACAGATCTGAGCCCGGTCTCCGGTGTTGCCCTCAATCGTGAGGGCCTGCGGGCGGGGTGCCTTAGCCGCGGACGGTCGTTGACGGGCGAGGTGGCGGAACGGTGATCGCGATCGGCGGGGCTTGTATCGCAGCGGCGATGGTGACCGGCGAGGTGCCCGTGAACGTCAGGCCCGAGGTGGCCGAGTAGCGCCACGCGGTGATGGAGAGGAGTCGGCGGTTCGCGCCGGGCGACGTCGAAACCAGGAGGTAGGCAGTGGCGTCGTTGCCATCGATGCGCTTCGACCAACGCGTGCTGATCAGTGTTGGTGCCGAGGCGGATTCCTTCGATGTCCAGCCGTCGGATTTCATCTGCGCGCCTATGAAGCTGTTCAGTTCGGCCACGGACTTTGGGGTCTCGACCATCATCTCCGACGTCGACGAAAACGGTGAACTGCTCGACCCGTTCTGGCTCACGACGATCACACTTTCCGCAACGGTGAGCCGGGGCAGGATTGAGGCGTTCGGCATGGCTACCGGGGGCACAAGCTTCGGCGAGCATGAAGCTGGCGACCCGACGGCAGCGATGACCGTGGCGATGATCGCCGGAGGTGTCCGTTGGACCTCACTGCGGATCATGGCGACGGTTCCGTTTCGACAAAAGGCCAGGAACCTCGGCGCGTTGCCGACGAAACCCCCCTGCTCGCCCGGGCTTGATTGCGAGACCCAGCCGCTTGCTCGGAACGATGCGGTCCAGGCCTCGAGGACTTCCGCCGAGATCGTGGGCGAATCGAAATAGACGTCGGAGATCGTCGTCGAGCCCCCCGGCAGCCCGGTCGTGTTGATCCGCGAAATGGTGCCGACCACTGTCCAGGCCCGGGGTGGCGTCGGTAGCCCGAGAGATGCATCAATAACCCCCGGCCGGAGCTTCACACTTCCGCCAGTCCCCTGACCGAGGGCACGTTCGGCAAGTTTGCGCCAAGCGGCGGCGCCGTCGGCCTTTGCCGGCTGGGCGCTGAAGACGAAAGCCAGGCCCCCGGCCATCGCCGCTGCTGTGAACCGCCTGCGTGTCACCTTTGCTCCATTCGCCGAAGGGTCCTCGTCAGTCTGACGGTCGACCACCGCAACGTCTAGCCCGCGCACATCGGCTGGCCACTGACACAGATCGCCGTCTTTGGCGCGCACATCGAGACGAAATGGCTCAGAACGGCTCAGAATCGGCGGAGGTGCGCGGAACTGCCGGTGATCTTCGCGGCTGGGCGGGGCGATGTGCGCGCCAAGCGGGCTGCGTGGAGGCCAGTGGGGGCGCCTTATTCGACGAGGCGGAGGCCGGTGGGGGCGATGGAGGCGTCGACTTTGGGGAGATCGACGACGAACTCGGTGCGGTGGCCGGGAAAGACGAACTCGCTGAGCAGGACCGGGACGCCGTCGGGGTCATTGGTGATGCGTTCGCAACGAAGCATGGGAGAGCCGGTCGGCACGCCGAGGAGGGCGGCATCACCGTCGGATGCGGCGATGGCACCGATGGTCTGGGTGGCCCCTCCGACTTTGACGGGAAGCACGTCGTAGAAGGTCG
>JAYSTV010000107.1:0-9981 GCA_043719425.1 Acidimicrobiia bacterium
TCGACGTGTGGCTGGCTGATCATCCCGACGCTCGCGCCGTGGTTCTGCGGCCGGCGGTCATGCTGGGGCATCCCGATGCTCGGGCCTGGCTGGCCAAAGCCACCCGGCCACCGATTGCCGCCCGCCTGAGCCATGAGATTGCCCACCAGCAGTACGTCCACGTCGACGACCTGGCGGCTGGCGTTCGGGTGGCGTTTCAGGCGTTGATCGATGGGCGCTTGGATGGTCGTTGCAATGTTGTCAACGTGGCCGCCGACGGTTGGCTGACCCCGGAAGACGCACAGGAGCTCTTCGGGCCGGCCACGCGTCTTCCGACCGACGGGCCCGTTGGGCAGCAATTACTCGGACTCGTGCGTCGGGTGTTCGACGCAGACCGGCCCGAAGGGGTGCAGCCGTATCTCGCCTGGCCGTGGGTCGTCGCCAACGATCGACTTCGGTCCCTCGGTTGGGCCCCCCGCAGCTCCAACGCGGAAGCCCTCGTGGCCAGTCAGCGCCCGCTGCCTGGCAGCCGTTTCGTGGCCCGTCATCGCCAGGAAGTCACCCTCGCCGTCGTCGGGGTGGCCGGGGCGACCGTGGGTGGCGTGGTGCTGTGGTTTGTGCGGCGCTGGTGGCGTCGTCGCTGAGCAGCACCGGCCACCCGGCCGAAACTGACCCCGCTCTGCTGGTTGTGCGGCCGTGTGTCGGAGTCCACCCGGCCGAAACTGACCCCGCCACTAAGGTGGTGCGGCCGTGGTGTCGGAGTCCACCCGGCCGAAACTGACCCCGCCACTAAGGTGGACCGCCATGTCCTCGTCTGTGCCGCTCGTTCCGCCTGCGGGGGCGACGAACGATTGGGTAAGCCTCACGACTGCCCCGCTGTCCATCGGACCGCTCGCGGACTGGGCGGTGCTGCCGGGCTGCGGGGCGGTGGTCGCGTTCTCCGGCACGGTTCGTGATCATGCCGACGGACGGTCCGGCGTGTCGATGCTCGACTACGAGGCCTACGAAGAGCAGGTCGTACCCAAGCTCCAGGGAATTATCGACGAGGCCCGTCGCCGCTGGCCGACCCTTGGTCGCGTTGTCCTCATTCACCGGATCGGACCGATGTGCGTCGGCGAGTCGTCGGTGATTGTTGTCGTTTCGTCGCCGCATCGTCCCGAAGCGTTCGAGGCGGCCCGTTTTGGGATTGACACTCTCAAATCAACTGTGCCGATTTGGAAAAAGGAGCACTGGGGAAATGATAGCGACTGGGGTACGAATGCCACTCCGGTAGAGCGTATTGCGCAGCATTCCGAGGCCGCGTGGGCACCTTCATGAGCGTGTTGGTGTGGCTGGCGCTTCCGGTCTTGATCGGCGTCACGATCGCGGCCTTCGTGGCTTACCGGAGCGGCCGCCTTCGTCGACCGGGCTCGATAGAAGACGAAATGCGCCAATTTCGTCGCGGTCTCGACGCGCTTGATCCGGCCAACGATCCGATGCGGCGCCGCGACAACGCATCCGCCGCTGGCAAGCCTCCTCGCGCTCCGTCGGATCGCTGATCGCATTTATGGCCCGCGACCTCGCCATCGATCTCGGCACCGCCAACACTCTCGTCTACGCCAAAGGCGAGGGCATCATCCTCAATGAGCCGAGCGTGCTCGCCATCAATAGCCAGACCCAGGAAGTGCTGGCCATGGGCCGCGAGGCGTGGCACATGATTGGCCGCACACCCGGTTACATCGTGGCCGTACGTCCGCTGCGCCATGGCGCCATCACCGACTACGACGTGACCCAGCGCATGATCCGTCTGCTGCTGCAGCGTGCTGGAGTGAGCCGGATCAATCGTCCGAAAGTGCTCATCTGCGTGCCGTCGGCCATCACCGAAGTGGAGAAGCGCGCCGTCAAAGAAGCGGCCCGACGAGCGGGTGCAATCGAAGCGGAACTCATTGGCCAGCCGATGGCGGCGGCCATCGGTGCCGACCTTCCGGTCCACGAACCGGTCGGTTCGATGGTCGTCGATATTGGCGGCGGCACGAGCGAGACCGCACTCATCTCCCTTGGTGGAGTCGTGGCGCTCAACGCCATTCGCATTGGCGGGTTCAACTTCGACGAAGCGATCCAGACCTATATCCGGCGAGAGCATGGCATCGCCGTGGGCGAGCGCACAGCCGAGGAAATCAAGATCGCCGTCGGTAGCGCGGCACCCACGGCCGACGAGAACGCAGCCGAAGTCCGCGGTCGCGAAGTCATGTCGGGCCTTCCGAAAACAGTGGTCTTAACGCCCGGCGAAATTCGTCATGCGTTGGATGATCTGACCAACCAGATCTGTAAATCGGTGGTGACATGTCTGGGCCAAGCACCGGCCGAATTAGCCCAAGACGTAATTCGCTTCGGGATCCATCTTGTGGGTGGTGGCGGGTTGCTGCGCGGGCTCGACCAACGTCTGTCGCGGGTCACGGGCGTTCCCGTGAATAACGTGAATGCCCCGCTTGAGTGTGTGGCGCTGGGGGCGGGGCGATGCATCGAGAACTACTCCCTCCTCAAAGACCTGTTCATGCACAACGACCGCTAGGCCGTTACTCGGCGAGGAGGTCTTCGGCGGCCTGACGGACCTGCCAGTCGCGGTCCGTGCGGGCGGCGGTGAGGGCGGCGGCGACGTCGGGTCCCTCGAACGGGGCGAGGGCAAGTACCGCCCGGCGACGCACGGTGGCCTTGTCGCCGGCGGCACTTAGGATCGAAGGTAGCGACCGCTCGGCGCCAATCGCCCCGAGCGCGGCCACCGCCGCTTCTCGCACGAGCGCGTCGGTATGGGTCGTCGCTGCGGATTCGACGGCGTTGAGTACGTCGGGCTCGGCCTCGTCGGCGGTTTCCTCCCACCGTTCACCGAGCGCCCAGACGGCCTGTTCCGCAAGTTCCGCGTCGAGCCCGCGCACCACGGCGAGCAGGACCTCGTCGACGGCTCGGTTGTGGTCACGAGCGTGGGCGGCGACGCTGATCGCCCGGCGGATCACGACCGGCGACGGGTCCTGGAGGAACTCGTGGAGGGTCGCCGCGTCGGGGTGGCCGGGATCGCCGAGGTGGCCGAGTCGGACCAGCGCGCCGAGGGCGGCCGCCCGCACGTGCGGATCGGGGTCGTGTTGGTGCGCCACGACCGTGGCCCGGTCACCACGATGCCCGGCAACGACCACGGCAACCCGTCGATCGCCGGGGTCGGCGATGTGCGTCGGCGTCGGATCAGGCACCGGGCCACGGTACCTGTCGCCGTCGTCGCCCACTGTCAGGTGAAACGGGCACGGTCGTGCCAGTGCGACGATGCCGAGCGTCACGGTGTTGTCATCAGCACGGTGGGACACTCGTCGGGTGCGAATCGGGGCAGAATGAATTGGCGCCGTCGGCGCGCGGCCGGCGAGCCGCCGACCGTGCAGCTGCTGGGGATGGACGAGCAGGCAAACCAGTTCGCCCGACGTCGCGATCGGCGGCGGGTTGTCCTGGCCCTGTCCGCGGCGATTGTGTGGGTGGCTCTCGGACTGATCCGGGTCGGGTCGTATGTGATCGTGAAACCGGGTTCGGCCGACGATGTCGATCGGCGTCTCGACGTGAGTGGGGTGCGTTCGTTCGCCCCGAGCGGTAAGACCTTCTGGGCCACCGTCGGCATCATCGAGCGTCCGGCGCCAATCCAGATGGTGTGGGCCTGGCTATCCGGTGAGCAGGACGTCCCGAAGCGCCGCGATGTGTACGGCGACGAGTCGCCGACCGAGTCTCGCAAGGCCAGCAAAGCCCAAATGGAAGGTTCCAAACAGGTATCGGAGGTCGTGGCCGCACGCAAGCTCGGCTACCGGGTGACGGGCGGTGGGGCCGAACTGGCCGAGGTCGACCGAACGTATCCGGCCGCCAAGGTCCTGCGAGCCGGCGACGTGATCACGCAGATTGGGGCAACGCCCATCTGCATTCAGGCTGACATCGTGACTGCGCTTCGGGGGGTGAGAGCTGGGTCGACCGTCGACGTGACCGTGCGTCGCGGGCCGAACGTGCTGACCCTGGCCACGCCGACCGTGGCCGTGGCCGGTGTCCCTCGGCCGGTCTTCGGCGTGGTCCTCACGGCCGAGACGAAGGACCCGTGCCGGACGCCGTTCACCGTGAAGATCGAGACGGCCAGCATCGGTGGGCCCTCGGCCGGGCTAGCCATGACGATCGCGCTGCTTGAGCGCCTCACGCCGGGCGAACTCACCGGCGGACAGAAGGTGGCGGTCACGGGCACGATCGAGGGCGATGAGCGCGTGGGCGAAGTCGGTGGGGTGAAACAGAAAACCCTCGCCGTGAAGGCCGCGGGTGCCAAGCTGTTCATCGTGCCGATGTCGGAGGTCGACCTCGCCCGTCCACACGCAGGTTCCATGCGGGTGGTGGGAGTGAAGACCCTCGACGACGCACTCGCTGCTCTACGTGCGTTGGGTGGCGACCCACTTCCTGCGCTACGCGAATGACGGGATTTCCGCCAGTGCGATGCTCCTAAGGAGACTCCAGCCGTGTTGCCTCACGAGATTCAAGACCGCCGATTTGCCACCGCCTTCCGGGGCTATGATCCGACCGAGGTCCGTCAGTTTCTGACGCACATTGCTGGTCTCTATGGCGACCTCCAGGCCCAACTCTCGCGCGGTGGCGTCGGCGTCCCCGTTCCGGACCGCGCCGAGTTGGCGCCGCGGCGGCCGCGGGTCGACGATGTGTTCGACGGGCTGGCGGTCGACGGGCTGGCGGTCGACAACGAGGGCGACAACGAGGGCGACAACGAGAGCGTCGACCAGACCGTTGACGAGAAGCACGACGCGGCCGACGCCGCCAAGACCTGGGTCGACGCGCAGCGCCAAGCCGACGATCTGCTCAGCGGCGCACGGGCAGAAGCCCAGACCATCGTGTCGAGGGCCAGCGACGAAGCCGCCCGCATTGTGCTTCGAGCCCGAGCCGAGTCGCGAGGGAAACCTTCGGCCGAGCGCAACGCGGCCATCGAGGCGGCGCTCGCCGAGATTCCTGGCGATCCGGAGCAGGCCCGTGAGCAGGCCCGGTTGATGATCAGTGAAGCGCGGGCCGTTCGGGAGCGGATCCTGGGGGACTTGGCGAAGCGTCGTCGCACCGCCCATATTCAGTTGGAGCAGTTGCGGGTGGCCCGCGAAAAATTGCTGGAGACGTTGCGCGATGCCCGACGGGTGGTCGAAGAGGCGTCCCGCGATCTGTCGACGGCCGAAGTTGAGGCCCGGCTGGCCGCCGAAACGGCGGGGCGTCGGGTGGCCAACGAAGCCATGCCGGGCGTCGAGGAGCTGGAGGCCGAACTGTTTGTCGGTCGCTACGCCGTCTCCCCGTCGACCATGACGGTCGCGGGGGTCCCAGCAGTCGACCTGAGCGAAACGGCCGGTTCGGCGAACGAGCTGGTGGTCGAGTCGATGGTCGAGGTCGTGGAACTCCAGATGGTGTCCGTGGTTGAGGTGACGACGATCGAAGAAATTCTGACTGTTGACCCCGCTTCCGAGCCGGCCGACCAAGCGACCGTCGTCGGCGACATAACCGCCCCGACCGAGCGAGCTGCCCCGACCGAGCCGGCCGAGCCAGCCGGAGCCGCGGGTCCCCGGGTGGCCGTTGATGATTTGTTTGCCCGTCTCCGGGCCGAGCGGACCGAGGCCGCCGACCAAGCCCGGGCGGTGCTGGCGGCGACCGAGCCGGCCAAGACGAAGCGGTCCCGCGCCTCCAAGAAGTCGCCTCCGGGCGAGGACGATGCCGTCGATGCCGTCGACGCAATGGCAACGTCGAGCCCCCAGGTAATCATCGACGTCACGAAAGCCGTAACCAACGACCGTGAGTTCTCGGCCACCGCAGACCTCGGACGCGACGCCGCCGACATTGAGGCGTTGGTGGCCCAGCGCCTCGCCCGCAGTATCAAACGGCACCTCAGCGACGAGCAGGGCGGCGCGTTGGTGGCCGTCCGCACCGCTCGCGGCCTGCCTCATATCGACGCCATGGTGGGCACGTCCGACGAGCAACGAGCGCGGTTGGCCGACGTCGTGGCGCTCATCCTCGAAGGAGCGCCGGAGCATCCGGCCGCCGAGTTCGCGGATGTCGTCGATGCGGTGGCGGGCGAAGTTCGCACCACGTTGGGGGCCGCCCTCGACCGTCTCGCCATCGGAACACTGTCGATGGCCGATCTGCCCGAGGCCATTGCCGCCGCCTACCGGGTGTGGACGACCGAGCGTCTCGACGCCGCGCTTCGGCGAATGGCGCACTCGGCCGCCTGACCTGGCGGCAGGTCGGCGGCCGCGGCCGTAGATTGTCAGCGGTGTCTCCTCGATCGGTGGTGTCTGTGGGCGGTGGGACCGGTCGTGTGAGCCGCATCGGCCCTGCGTTGCTGGCTGGGCTGGTCGTCGTGGCCGTGTCGCTACGTTTCGTGACGGGCCTGCTGACCGACGCGTGGTGGTTCAACGACCTTGGCTTCCGCAATGTGTGGCAAACGCGCATCATCACGATCGGCCTGGCCTTCGTGGGCGCTGCGCTGGTCGTAGTCGTGTTGGCGTCGGTGGTTCTGCGCAGCCTCCGCGTGACCATGCCGATTGAAGCGCCGGACCTCACGGCGGCGAGGCTCCGTTTCCTCTTCGGCGGTCGTCCCCGGGCCGTCCGGGTGGCCGTGGTCGCCGGTTTGGTGCTGGTGCTTGCTCCGGCCTTCGCGTCGAATGGACCGGCGTTGTTGTTGGCGGTGCATGGCAACGGTTCCGCGGGTTCTGCCGATCCGCTGTTTGGTCGGCCGCTGGGTTTCTATCTCTTCACCCTTCCATTGCTACGTGCGCTTATTGGTTGGCTTCTGTCGGTGTTCGCGGTGTTGGCCATCACCGCACTTGTAGGTGCGCATATCACCGGTGCGTGGCGGCCGGGTCGTCCCGGCGGTCACCTCCCTCGAGGTTTGCGTCTTGTGCTCGCCGCATTGGTGGCGGCCTGGTTCGTGGTCCGCGGTGCCGGCTTCGTTCTCGATCGATGGACGCTGGTGGCGCACGGCCGGGGCTACGTCGACGGCCCTGGCGCCACGGATCTCCGCACGAAACTTCCTGGCCTCGTTGTGCTTGCGGCGATCTCGTTCGTGGTCGCCCTGGTGGTTGTGGTGGCGGCCATTCGTGACGAAGCGATCGTGGGTGGCGTGGCCGTCGCCGCTTGGGCGGTCGTGGCGCTTCTGGTCCTGCAGCTTGTCCCTCCGATCTATCGCCAGATTGAGGTTCGTCCGAACTCGCCAGGAATCGAAGCGGTGCCGATCCAGCGCAACGTCGACGCCACCCGAGCCGCATATGGACTGGGCGATATCGACACGTCGGAGCTGTCAGCGGCGGCCGGCCTCGTTCGCCCTCGTCTGGCCAAGGAACTGACCGACAACGCTCGGATTTGGGGCCCGTCGTTGCGGACCACTGCGGCGTTCAACAAGGTGTCGTCGCTCGACTACCTGCGAGTGCTCGATGTCGATATGGATCGCTACGTGATCGACGGTCGCGAGCAACTGGTGGCCGTTGGTGCGCTCGATCGGATTTCTCTGAGTCGAGATACGTGGTCGCAGAAGCATCTCGAACGGACTCACGGCTTCGGGGTCGTGATGGCGCCGGCCGGTGACGTGGTGGGCGAAGGCGAACCTCGACTCGTGGCGAGCGGCATTCGACCATCGACGATTCGCGCCCGTGAGTCGCGGCTCTACTTCGGCGAAGACGCGTCGTCCTACGTCATCGCCGGTACGAATGCGGAGCGCGATGTCGCTAGTGCCGATCGGGTCGGTGCGGTGTACAGGGGTGAACGGGGTGTCTCCGTCGGTGGGTTTTGGAAGCGCGCCGCGTTCGCACTGCGGTTCGGCGACCGGAATCTCTTGTTGCGGTCGGTGCCGTCGACGGGCAAAGTGCTCTACGTCCGCGACGTTCGCGAGCGGGCCGCCAAGCTGGCTCCGTTCCTGCGTTTCGGCGCCGACCCCTATCCGGTGGTGCTGGCCGACCGGGTGGTGTGGGTCCTCGACGGATACACGGTGTCGAGTAACTATCCCTACGCCCAACGTTTCAACCTGGACCTGGTCCTTGACCCGCGCAGCGGTCTGGCCGGCCACGGGTTCAACTACGTGCGGGCGTCGGCGCGCGTCGTGATCGATGCCTACGACGGTGGTGTGGCGATCTATCGAACCGGTCCGTCGGGCACCGATCCACTCATCGATGCGTGGGGGCGTGTGCACCGCGGGCTTATCCGTCCGGCCGCGCAATTGGCCAAGGACCGCCCGGGCCTGGCTGCGCACCTGCGCTATCCCGAGGATCTGCTCCGACTGCAGTCGGCGGCGCTCGGCCGCTACCACGTCACGCGCGGCGCCGACTTCGTTGACCTGGCCAATGACTGGACGCCGAGCATTGCGGCGCCGAACACATCATCGACCGAGGCCGATCGGGCCAAGGCGACGCAGGTCGCGGCCGAAGCGTCGCCCGTGGGACGGGTCGACGACCGAGCCGAGGTCGACCCCGACGCGGATTCGATCATTGCTGCGCCGCTCTATCTGCGTCATCGCTACCCCGGTGAGGCCCGGCCGTCATTTGTGCTCCAGCAGACGTTGGAGCTGCGCCGCACGACGGGTCAGAGGCGCCTCCTCCGCGCCGTCGTTGTGGCCGACGTCGCGTCGTCCGGGGTCGGACGAATCCGACTGCTGAGAATCCCTGCGTCGACTGAAGCGCTCGGCCCGGCTCGAGCGTTTGACCGAATGCGAGCCAATCCGCAAGTGAGCACTATTGAAACCCAGCTTGGCCAGGTGGGCTCCAAGGTGAACTTCGGCGACGTGCAGGTCCTACCGACCGATGCGGGATTTGTCTATCAGCGTCCCCTGTTTCTCCGACCGGAGTCATCGGATCTCGAGGAACTCAAATACGTCCTCGTGCTTGCCGGTAATCGCGTAACCATTGCCTCCACCGTGTCCGACGCGTTCCGTTCGGCGTTGGCGGTCCCCATCAGCCCCTCGCCCGAAGCGACTCCGACCCCGACCTCGACCTCGACGTCGCCCGGGGTCGTGTCGGGCTCGGTCAAAGAACTCCTGGCGGCGGCCGCCGGGTCGCTCGACGCAGCCGACGCGGCGTTGGCCGCCGGTGACCTCGGGACCTACCAGCAACGAGTCAACGAGGCCAAGCGTCAGATCGATGCGGCCCGAAAAGTCCCGACCGGGTAGCCGGTTTTCGCCGCGCAGATTCGCTGGTACATTGTTATTTCTCAACGCGGGGTGGAGCAGCTCGGTAGCTCGTCGGGCTCATAACCCGAAGGTCGCTGGTTCAAATCCGGCCCCCGCCACAACATGAAGGCCCAGGTCCAACGACCTGGGCCTTCTGCATTTTCCGCCTGTCCGGCGGGCGACGGTGGCAGGCGTAGAGTTCGGGCATGAGTGATTGGAATACCCAAGTGATTGCCGAGTTCCGCGCGAACGCCGGCAAAGTGGCCCAGTTCGGTGATGCACCGATGGTCATCTTGAACACCCTCGGGGCGAAGTCGGGCGAAGCCCGCGATGTTCCCCTCGTGGCACTCGTGGAAGACGGCCACATGTTCGTGTTCGCGTCGGCCGCCGGTTCGCCGAAGCATCCTGACTGGCTCCACAACTTGCGGGCCCAGCCGGAGATCACGGTGGAGTACCAGGCCGAGAAGTTTGCGGCCAAGCTTCAGGAGCTCCCCGAGGCCGAACGGGCCGCCAAGCTGAACGCGCAGGGAGCCCTCATGCCGCAGTTCGTCGAGTACATCACGAAAGCTGCACCGCGACTCATTCCGGTGTTTTCCATCGAACGAGTCTGACGCTCGCTCACCGGAGCGGTTGTGCGGTGGTCCCGATGCATGACCGACATGTTGCGGGTGTCCGGGGGGTCAGTGGCGCGGCGGATCTCACGGCGTGAGTTGATGTCGGAGGCAATGTGTCGTGGCCGACATCGAAGTGCTGGGGCCGATGGGGGCCACGCGCTATTCGAACTCGATGGACCCGAAGGTGTCGAAGTACTCGCGCCAGCT
>JAYSTV010000108.1:0-4125 GCA_043719425.1 Acidimicrobiia bacterium
ATGATCGCCACGCTCGCACGTCCGTAGGTCGCCGCGCCGAGATCGTGCACGAGACGCCACGCCGCATCGGCGTCGAACACGTTGAGGTAGCTGAGTTCCTTGCCCCCGTGTTGCACCGCAGTGTCCCACCAACTCGTCTGGCCGACAAAGCGATAGCGGGCGCCCTCCTGGTGCGGATTCTCGCCGTAGCGCAGCGTTTGCGCATGCTCCGCAGCCAACCCCATGGTCGGCGCGAAACCACCGAGCGCAGAATCGTCAGTACGCGTATCAAGCCAACGGACGATCGCGGCATCGTAGGCAGACGTGTGCGCGAACGCCTTGCGGGCCAGCCTCACCCGCGTCTCTTGCGACAGCACCCCACCGCCAGCGGTCAGCTCGTTGAGGACAACGGCATAGTCGGCCGGATCAACCACAACCCCAACCGCATCGTGGTTCTTGGCCGCCGACCGCAGCATCGACGGACCACCAATATCGATGAGCTCTACCGATGGATCCGACGAGAACGGATAGAGATTGACGACCACGAGGTCAATGGTCTCGATGCCGTGCTCGGCGATGGTGCGCATGTGCTCGGGGTCGTCACGTCGAGCGAGGATGCCACCGTGGATCACGGGATGCAGGGTCTTCACGCGACCGTCGAGCATTTCGGGCGAGCCGGTGACCGCCTCGACGCTGAGGTGCGCGATACCGGCTGCTTCGAGCGCCGACGACGTGCCCCCACTTGACACCAGTGTGAACCCGAGCGCATGTAGCGACCGGGCGAAGTCGACCACGCCGGTCTTGTCGTAGACCGAAAGCAGAACCCTCACGCCGAGCGCCGCACAGGATCGCGTGGGGCGTCGGACTCAGTAAGCAGAACCCTCACGAGGTGCGCCAGACCGGATCGCGAGGTGCATCAAATACGGTGGGAACGAACTCGCCGCGGATGGCGGCGAAGGCTTGCGGCACCCAGCGCTCGAGCCCAATCAGCGGCGAGGGCAGACGATCTTCGGTGAACCAGCCGACGTCGGTTGCTTCGAGCGGATGAGGTTCCAACGTGCCTCCGGTGGCTCGACAGAAGAACACGATCGAATACAGCGGCACGGAGGTGAATCCGTGGCGCAAACCATCAACGATGGAGAGCACCGCAACGGGCTCACACTCGATGCCCGTCTCCTCGCGCACTTCCTTGACCGCCACCTCGGCCGGCGAGTAGCCGATGTCGGCCCAACCGGTCGGGTACAGCCAGTGACCGGAGTCGGCGCGCTGCAACAGCAAGATCTCACCGTTGTCGTTGCCAACCACGGCGCCAACGGCAACCTTTGGAGTCACGTATCCCGGCACGCCCGATCCAACACTCGACATCCATTCGCCGTGCAGCTCCTCACGAACCGAGGTAAGTCCGGCCGCCACACGCATGTCCGATGCCACGTGCAGCACTTCCTCGTAGCGCTCACGTTCGTATTGCACCTGCGAGAACCCCAAGCCCGTCCGAGCGACGCCCGCCAACGTCTCAGACCACCGCAGCAACTCGGCCCGAGTCACTCCGTCACTCATGATTGGTCACTTGTCGTCCTCTTCGGGGGCGTCTTCCACGGTCCAGCCGACACCGGAGATCGCTCGCGGTTCAAAGAAGATGCAGTTCTCCGGGCAATCAAACGGAATGACCTGGGCCATATCGAGTCGGCACTTTTCGATCGTTCCTGAGGGTGTGGTCCGAGACGAATAGTGGCGGCAGTCGTTGCGCACAGCCATTCGCCAAGGGTAGCGGGCACACGCCGTGCCCACCTCGACCTGTCGACCGAACTCGCGTCGACTAACGAAGATGCCGGGCCCGATGGGCGAAGGCCTTGGCCACCCCCCACCGGATACCCGCCTCGTGCACCGCCTCACCGAGATCGGCGAACGTGCGGGGGGCGACCCCGAACTCGTCGTCGGGCGCCATCGCCAGATCCACGTCGTCGCGGACCGGGCGGCCAGCGCCCGCCGTGCGCAATACCTCGGTCAACGGCCCGATCGACGCGCGCACGACCGCGAGTGGCGTCCCCCGCTGCCGGTCCACGTCGGCAGCAAGCAGTTCGGCCAGCAGCGGCGCCAATGTTTCTGCCATGATCGCCCCGGCGCGTTGTCCGGCGGCCGCGGTCGACGGCCCGCCGCGCTGCGTCGCCACGGCTAAGGCCCACGGTTCGAGCGCGTCGACGATGGCTTGGCCAAGGGCGAGGCCGGCCGCCCGGAGATGCTCATCCGGTGAGATGTCGGGTTCCACGGCGTCCACGTTCGCATACCGTTCGCCGCTCGGGAGGTGTTGCTGGCAAGCTCTCCCCCATGCAACGACCCGTCCGCATCGAGCCCGGCCTCGGCCAGGAGTCCGTGTGGGACTATCCGCGCCCGCCTCGGGTGGAGCAGAGCAACGAACTCGTGGAAGTCGTCTTCGGTGGCGTGCTGATCGCGTCGACGACCCGCTCGCTTCGAGTGCTGGAAACCAGTCACCCGCCGGCGTATTACCTGCCGCTCGCCGACATTGCCGCCGACGCACTGCGACCGAGTGGCACGCGGCCGACGTTCTGCGAGTGGAAGGGCCTCGCCACCTATTTCATCGTGAGCGCCGGCGGGCTCACCGACCGCGACTGCGCGTGGACGTACTCGAACCCGACCCGCGGCTTCGAGGCGATCGTTGATCACCTGGCGCTGTATCCGGGCCGCATGGACGAGTGCCGAGTGAATGGGGAACTTGTCGTGGCCCAGGAGGGCGGGTTCTACGGCGGATGGATCACCGGCCGGATCGTGGGTCCGTTCAAGGGTGCGTCGGGCACGTGGGGATGGTGAGAAGCCACCACCGCGGGCCGACCGCGTTCGCTGTGGCGGCCGTTGCGCTCATCGCCGTCGGGTGCACATCAACAACGCCAACGACCGAGTCAACCGTCGCCGGGCGGCCGACAACAACCGCCGCGGCCCCGAGCACAATCACCCCGATCACCCGGCGCGCCACGATCGTGCTGGTGGTCCCCACGACGGGCCCACTCGAAGGTCTCGGCACTGAAGCGAAGGAAGGCCTCGAGCTGGCCATTCGCCATGCGGCCGAAGACGGGCGGATTCCGGCCGACATGAACGTTCGTATCAAAGTGCTCGACGAAGGTGCCCGCAGTCTCGCTCGCGCCGTCGATCGATCGGCGCGTGACGAAGAGGTGATTGCCATCATCGCCGGGCTGCAGCCGACCACCGAAGCCACCCTCGTTCCGGTGGCCACGCGACGCAAGGTTGCCCTGTTCACCCTCACGTGGGGCGACGGCGACGAGCCCGCCGTGGCGGTCCGGGTCGGGCCGGCTCGCGACGCGGTCATGACGGCCGCGGCAAAACACATCACCGCGGCGAGTCCCACCGCGGGTTCGCTGTTGGTGCTGGCCGCGGGCGACGGGTCGTTCGTTGCTCGGACCGCGTTCGTGCGGGCCGTGACCACACCTCCGGTATCGGCCGACTCGACGCTCATCAGTACCGAAGCACCCATCGATCCAACCGTTGTCGCGCAAACGCCGCTCGTGGTGACCGGCACGAGTGCCGCCGCCTTCACCCTGTTTGCCAAGACCAGACCGCAGCCCGCGAACGGAAGCGCGTCAATCGTGGTTCCGGTCGACCCACTCGGCTGTGGCACCCGTGCCATCGGGCGAGCGGACGGCACTCAGTGCGTGTCTCGCGGTTCATGGCTCGGCCAATCCATACGCGCGCGTACTTTTGTCGAGGACACGGCCGCCCGTTCGATCACGCCATCGTGGGCCACGGCGGCGGCCTACGACGCCGGCAGCCTGCTCATGAGCGCAACGGGAACGCTCACCGGAGCCGCCGCGGCGCGGACCAAGATGCTGGCGGTGAAATCAGATTCGACCGTGGCCGCCTTCTCCGGAGTGAGCGGACGGCTGCTTCCGGGTAGTGGTTTCGTCGACGCTGCGCAGGTCCTGACGGCGGAGAAGTCGGTCTGGGTGCTGGCCCCGACGGTTGAGGATCAGCGAGTGAGTTCGCCAAACACCACTCCGGGTGCGTCGACCATTCCCGCCACAAACGGACCGAACTCGGCGTAGCGCGCTGAGGCTTCATCGAAGCGCATTGTGTAGACGACCTCTTTGAGGTCAGCCGGATCGTGGGCAAACAGGG
>JAYSTV010000109.1:0-4114 GCA_043719425.1 Acidimicrobiia bacterium
CGCCATCATCGAAGCTGCTCGCGTCGGCCATGATCTCGCCGTCGACCGGGCCTCGTTCGAGCCGGTCACCACCGATCGTCGGATGCGGGCGTTGCAGGCCATCGTCAGGGATTCTGATGTGATCGATGCCGTGCTGGTCACCAATCTTGACAACATCCGCGCGCTTACGGGTTTCACGGGCTCGGCTGCCCGGCTTCTCGTTCGGGCTGATCGTGGCTGGCTGATCACCGATGCTCGCTACGAAGAGCGAGCGGCCGATGAACTCCGGGCTGCTCTGTGCGATGCCGACGTGATCGTCCGTCGCAGCCTGGCCGACCAGAACTCGTGGCTCGCCGAAGAACTACGCACGCAGATGATTTCCAAGCTCGGCCTCGAGGCCGGCTCCGTTACATGGGCCGCGCAGCGTCAACTGGCCGCCCTTGTCGGCGGGACCGACGTGGAGCTGGTACCCACGAGCAACATTGTCGAACGCCTCCGTCGAACGAAAAGCACCGCCGAGGTGACCCGCACCGCCCGGGCCGCGGCCATTGCCGATGTCGCTTTGTCCGCCGTGCTCCCGCTGCTCGCCACCGGGCCAACCGAGCGTGGCTTCCAGCGTGCCCTCGACGACGCCATGCTCGCCCACGGAGCCGACGCCATATCGTTCGACACCATCGTGGCCTCGGGTCCGAACGGCAGCCGACCGCACCACGAACCGGGGGACCGGATCATCACCGAGGGCGACGCCGTCATCTGTGACTTCGGGGCACTGATCGACGGTTATCACTCCGACATGACTCGGACGGTGTTCGTCGGCGAGCCCTCGAAAGCCCAGATGCGACACTTCGATGCGGTCCGTCGAGCGCACGACAGCGCCGCCGCGGCCATCAGTGTCGGCCGGCCGTGCCCGGAGCTGCATGCCATTGCGCAGGCCGCGTGCGACGACGCCGGATGGGGCGAGTTCTTCACGCACGGGCTCGGCCACGGAACCGGCCTGGTCATCCACGAACTCCCGTGGCTTGGCCCCACGTCGGTGAATGCCATCGCCGACGGTGACCTGATGACCATCGAACCCGGTATCTACCTCCCCGGCTCCGGTGGGGTCCGTATCGAGGATCTCTACGTCGTCACCTCGGCCGGTCCGGTGGCCTTAACCCGCGCGCCTGTCGATATCGTCGTCGAGTAGAGCCCCGCCTCCTGGCGAGTATCCTTGGTCGGCCCGTTCGCACGGGCCCACTCTGACCCCGACCGCTGCGCGCGCTCCAGGAGCCCCCAACCATGCCTCCCGTCTCCACGTCCGACTTCAAGAACGGCATCACCCTCGACATCTCGGAGGGTCTGATGCAGATCATCGACTTCCAGCACGTCAAGCCGGGCAAGGGCGGTGCGTTCGTTCGCACCAAGCTTCGCAACGTGCGCACCGGTGCGGTCATCGACCGGACGTATAACGCCGGCGAGAAGATGGAACAGGCGATCATCGAGAAGAGCGAGATGCAGTTCCTTTACCGCGACGGTGGGACGTACGTGTTCATGGACAACCGCACGTTTGACCAGATCGAGGTCGACCCCAAGAAGTTGGGTGATGCCGTGAACTACCTGAAGGAACAGGACAACGCGATCATCAACTCGTACAACGACGAGATCGTCGGCATTGACCTTCCGGCTGCCGTCGAACTTGTCATCACCGAGTGCGAGCCGGGTATCCAGGGTGACCGTGTTTCGGGAGCGAAGAAGCCGGCCACGCTCGAAACCGGCCTGGTCATTCAGGTCCCGCTGTTTGTGAATCAGGGTGAGAAGGTCAAAGTCGACACCCGCACGGGTGACTATTTGACCCGAGTGTGAGCGCCACTCCAGCCCGCCGTCGCGATGCACGCGAGCGGGCCATGGAGCTCCTCTACGAAGCGGAAACGAAAACCGTCTCCGTCGCCACCGTTCTCGAAGAACTCCCGGTTCCTCCGGCGGAGTACGCATCGCGGTTGGCGCTCGGCGCCGCTGATCATGTTGGTCGCAGCGATGAGCTGATCCGAAAGTTTGCTCGTGCCGACTGGCCGCTCGAGCGGATGCCGATGCTCGACCGCATCATCATGCGCATGGCCGTCTACGAGCTTCTCGAGGAGCACGACGTGGACCGGGGCGTGATCCTGAACGAGGCTGTCGAACTGGCCAAGCGCTTTTCCACCGACGACTCGCACCGCTACGTCAACGGCATGCTCACCAGCATCGCCAACGAGCTTGGGCGCTAGCCGCCCGTCCCAGCCAAGTGTGGACTGTGCGGCGGTCTGTGGACGTGTAGCCGCACGCCTTATCGTCCACACTCGGCCGCACAGTCCACACTTGGTGTGCTTGGGGTGGGTTGGGGTGCCGTAGCGGTGCGGCTAGCCGATGGTGGTGGCGGTAGCGCCCGGTGGGAGTTCGAGGGTGCCGTTGGGACGGCTGGCGAAACGGCCGTTGGTGAGGCCGTGGGTGGGGGCGTCGTCGGGCCATGGCCAACCACCGAACTGGGTCCGCTGGTAGTCCTGGAAGGCCCGCTCGATCCCGGCACGATCATTCATAACGAACGGTCCGTATTGAGCCACGGGCTCACCGATCGGTCGACCCTGCAACACCAACACGGTTGCCCCGATGTCGCCGGCGACCAGGCCCACCGGACGGTCGACCTCAACGACGACGCCCGTTCCGGTCTCGATCGACTCACCGTCGATCGTAAGCGCGCCTTCGAAAACGTAGAGCGTGCGGAGGGTACCGTCGCTCGCCGGTGAAAGGGTCCACTCGGCGTTTGGCTCACTGGCGATCCGCCAGATTGCCACGTCGCTATCGGGCCGGGCCGCCCATGAGTGTGGCGGCGGACTCGGAGCAATGTGCCCGTCGACAGAACCGGCAACCACGGTGATCAGCGTGACCCGTCCATGCTTGTCGCGGTGCGACACGATGGGGATGTCTTCGGCCCACAGCATGGCGAAATACGGCTCGGCCATCTTGTCGACACGAGGCAGGTTCATCCAGATTTGAAAGAGCTCCATGGGATTGTCCGCGTCGTGTTGCACGAGCGGAAACATCTCGGCGTGAAGGATGCCGGCACCAGCGGTGAGCCACTGGGTGTCACCTGCGCCGTAGCGGGCGGTTGCGCGAAGCGAGTCGGAATGATCCACGAGACCGCGACGAACAAAGGTGACCGTTTCAAAACCCCGATGCGGGTGCTGGGGAAAGCCGGGCACCGTGCTCCCGTGGTACATATTCCAGCCATCGGTGGCGGAGAAGTCGTTGCCCATCCGACGGTTGCGGAGCAGCGCCGGATCGGGGCCGAGCGCGCCGTTGCCGACTGGATAGGCGTCGTCGTGATGCACACAGAACAGAAAGGGATCGAACGTCGGCCAGGGCGGATTGCCAAGCGCGAAACGTTGCAAAACTGCGGTCATGTCGAGTCTCCTTGTCGCTGAGCAAGCGTAGGCCGAAGGTGTTGAACGTCGGCCGCCGACAGGGAGTGGTGAGCCCCGGTTTCGTCGACGACGACAAGACGGCCGAACTCATCCACGTCGATCGCTCGCCCAAAGAGTTCCTTGCCGCCGAGGTCGGCGGACACCGTCCGCCCGAGCGTGGAGCACGACTCGCGGTAGGCGTCGAGAAATCGTGCTGGACCCGATAGAAGTACCCGCACGAAGGTTTCAAATCCTCGAAGGACTTCGGCGGTGAACTCTTCTGCGTTGGGAATGGCGACGTGCTCGTCGAGCCACGTTGGAACGGCTTCAGCTCCGAGGTCGGGGTCGAGCTCTCGGGGTCGAAAGAGGTTCACGCCGACGCCGACGCCCACGTGTGCGTGGTTCGGTCCGACGGAAGACTCGGCGAGGATGCCCGAGAGTTTGCGATACCCGTGCGGCGCCGTTGCGTCGTTGACGATCACGTCGTTGGGCCACTTGAGGGCCGCGCCACAATTGGCCGCTTCGACGACCGCCAAGCCCATGGCGAACGAAAGTAGGGGCCAGTGCTCCATGCCGAGGGGTGCGGGAACAACGAGCACGCTCATGAGTAGCGCACTATCGATCGGGGCGGTCCACGTTCGGCCGAGGCGACCGCGCCCGGCCGACTGGACGCGGGCGACGAGCACCGCGCCGTCGGCGACCCGCGCGCCGTGATCGTC
>JAYSTV010000110.1:0-25131 GCA_043719425.1 Acidimicrobiia bacterium
CCGTCGCCGGCTCACCGAAGCGCTTCGCCCAGGGCGTTGGACTCACCTTCTCGGCGGTTGCACTAGTGGCCTGGGCCGCCGGAGCGACCACCCTCGCTGTCGCCGTGCTGGTCATGCTGATCGGGGCCGCCGCCCTCGAGGCTGGCCTCGGGATCTGCCTCGGGTGCTGGGCCTACGGCCACCTGGTGCGGCTCCGGGTGATCCCGTCGTCGGCCTGCGTCGAGTGCTCCGACATCACCTTGCGCCGCCGCCCCACCGCCGCCTAAGCCACCGGCGCACTGCCGCTTTCCGTCGCCATCGTTGGATGGTTGGCGCCGCGTTGGCGGCCAAACGACGTCGTTTCGGGGACAACGGGTCGCCAACGATCCAACGGTTCGCTGAATGCGAGCAAACTCCCTTGCATGCCCTTTCTCGACGTCGACGGCACCGAGATCTGGTTCGAAGTGCGAGGCGAGGTCGCACATCCGCCGGCCGTCGTCATGGGTGGCTGGGGAACTTTTGCCCACGGTGGCTTTGGTGATGTCCCCCCAGCTGTCCGCGAACGACGCCAGGTCCTCGTCTGGGACTATCCCGGCATTGGTGACTCGGGGTTCGATGGTGCCCACCCGGCGTCGATGCGACGATACGCGCACATAGCATCATCCCTGCTCGATCACCTCGGCTGGACCGGCGTGGACCTTGTTGGGATTGTCGGCATGGGCGCCTGCATTGCCCAAGAGATCGCCATCAGCCGACCCGACCTGGCGGCAACGCTGTTCATGACGGGTTGTTGGGCTCGCGTCGACGCTCGCCTCGCCGACGTCCTCGTGCTGTTTCGTGACGTCCATCGCCAACTCGGCTTTGAGGCCCTGCAGATGATGGCGTGCAGTCTCTCCTTCGACCCAGAGTTCTACGACGCCAATCGCGAGCGCCTGCTCGGCGCCAAGGGAGCGTGGGGCGAATTGCGCGGGCGTCTGGCCGCTCACGAGCGTCTCGTCCAAGCATGTTTGGACCACGATGCGTTGAGTCGACTCGGCCGCATTACCTGTCCGACCCATGTGGTTCATGCCGGGGCTGATGCCATCACGCCGCCCTATTGCACGCGGCCGATCGAGCGAGGCATTGCGGGCGCGACCGGCGAACTGTGGCCTGAACTCCCGCATGCCATTGCCGGCAAGGCGACGAAGGTTCGATTCGATGTGATCCTCGGAGGCTTCCTCGACCGCTGGGAGCGGCCCTCGACCGGGTTTGGGTCATCTGCACGCTTATGAAAATGGCGTTTGTGGCCGGCTTGTAGGGACGCCGTCGACTTCAATATCGACCTTCTGGTTGTAGAAGCTGATGAGGCCGGCAATCTTGAACGCTTCCGGTATGGGGTCGCGGTAGCCCCAGGCAAGGTCGCCGGTTGTTCGGCCGTTCACCGTCACTGACCAGTACTCGGCCGTTCCCTTGTAGGGGCACACCGACGAGGTCGCCGAGGGGGAAAGCAGCTCCAGACGAACGTCGAGCTTGGGGAGGTACTAGCGGGTCGGAAGGTTCGTCTCGAACAGCACCCGCGGACGCTTTGACTCGGCCAACAAGACGCCGACGAGGGGAACGCTCACGTGGCGCGAAGACTCCCGAACGTCGATGCGATGATAGGGATCACGAGGATGCTTGAACGCCTCTTCGTCCTCTTCGAACCAGGCATCGACACCCGCCCAATCAATCCGCGCATAGCGGGCGATGCCAATGCCGTCGCTGATCGCGATCGCAGGCAAGCGAGAGCGGTCGGCGTTTGCTAGACACGGCCCATGGCTGCGCTCATCGTTCTGTTCAATCTCAAGCCCGGCGTGTCCGAGGCGGACTACGAGGCGTTCGCCCGCGACCTTGATGTGCCCACCGTCAAGGGACTGAAAAGCGTGTCCGACTTCCGGGTCTTCCGGATGAACGGCGTGATGGGGACCGAAGATGGCGCGCCGTATCGCTACGTGGAGGTCATCGACTTCTCCTCCATGGATGAACTCGGGGCCGACATCGGCGCTTCGTCGGCCATGGGCGAGATCACGACCAAATTCGGCGAACTCGCAGATGCGGTCTTTCTGCTGGGCGATGCGTTCGCCTAATACTATGTATGCCTATCAAAAGCAGGTTGGATAGTGGGTCGTTTCGAAGGCAAGGTCGCCATCGTCACGGGCGCTGGCCGGTTCAAGGGCCTGGGCGAAGCGATGGCGCGTCGCCTTGCGTCGGAGGGTGCGTCGATCGTGCTCACCGACAAGGGCTCGCTCGACGGTGATCAGTTTCCGGCGCACGGCATCGGTACAAGCGACGAAATGGAGCAGGTCGCGGCATCGATCCGCGCCGAGACAGGTACCGAGGTGCGCACCCAGGCCTGCGATGTGCGCTTCGAAGAACAGGTGGAGGCCATGGTGGCCAATGCCGTGAGGGCGTTTGGTCGCGTGGACGTGCTCGTGAACAACGCCGGTATCGGGTATTTGATGACGCTCATCGTGGACACGCCGTCCGATGATTGGGACGCGGTGCTCGGGGTGAATCTCAAGGGCATGTTCCTGTGTACCAAGCATGTCGCTCGGCATCTCATTGCCCAGGGCAGTGGGGGACGTATCGTCAACATCGGTTCGCAGGCATCGAAAAGCGGTTTCGCCAACGCCAGTGCATACACGTCGTCGAAGCATGGCGTGGTGGGTTTCACTCGCTCGGCGGCACTTGAGTTGGCCAAGCACGGCATCACCGTGAACGCCATTTGCCCGAATCATGTGACCACCGGTCTCGGTGCGTGGCAGAACTCGCATTTCTCTGCCCTCGGCGGCAAGTCGGTCGACGAGTATCTCGACGAGATGAAAGCGCGCATACCAATTGGTCGAACGGGCACACCCAACGACATCGCCGCCGCATGCGCGTTCCTCTGCTCCGACGATGCGTCCTACATCACCGGCGAATCCATGAACGTTTCCGGCGGCGAGGAATACCATTGAGCAGGGTGGTCGACGGGCCCGGCCTCGGCTGCGCTTCGGCACCCGGCCATGCTGTTCGGTGAGGTTGCCGCCACTTCGGCGACCGTGGCCGGCACCAGTGCGCGGAAGGCGAAGACCACGGCGATCGCCGCGCTCCTGGCGCGAACATCGACCGAGGAACTGCCAATTGTCGCCACGTGGCTGGCCGGTGACCTGCGTCAGCGACGCCTCGGCGTTGGATGGGCCACGGTCTTTCGCGACGCGGCGGACCATGGAACGGCGGTCGAGCCCGGTCTCACCATCACCGAAGTCGACGAGACCTTCGTCGCGCTCGCCGCCGCCAGCGGTGAAGGGTCACAGACCACTCGACGAACACTTCTCCGCGGACTCTTTGATCGGGCCACTCCGGCCGAGGCTTCGTTGCTGCGATCAATGCTCACCGGCGAGCTTCGACAAGGCGCGCTTGCGGGCGTTGTCCTCGACGCCGTTGCCTTGGCCTGCGCAGTCTCGGCAGCGGCAGTGCGGCGCGCCCATCTCCTGTCTGGCGACCTGGGCGAAGCGGCCGCGGTGGCTCGCCAGGGGCAACCCGCGCTCGACGCGGTGACGTTGCACGTCGGACGCGCGTTGCAACCGATGTTGGCGTCGACATCGGCATCGGTCACCGAGGCGGTCACCGAACTCGGCACCGTTTCTATCGAGTGGAAACTCGACGGGGCGCGCATTCAGGTGCACCGTCGGGGCGACGAGGTCTGGGTGTTCACTCGTAATCTCAACAACGTGACTCATCGTCTGCCCGAAGTCGTTGCCTGCGTTCGGACCATGGCGGTGCAGACGGTCGTTCTCGACGGCGAGGTAATCGGACTGGACGACGAAGGCCACCCGCGAGCGTTCCAACAGACGATGAGTCATCCGAGAGGTCGGTTACCCCAGCGGAGCTGTGAGAGTCGATTCGGCACCGACGAGGCCAATGAGTCACCGATCTCGGCGAACTCAGTGAACTCGGCGGGATTGGCGCCGTTCTTTTTCGATTGTATGCACGTCGACGGCCGCGACCTGCTCGACGAACCGCTCCAGCTGAGACTGGCCATTCTTGAACGCATCGCGTCGGCCCACCGAGTGCCCGGTGTCATCACCGACGACCTCGAGGTGGCCCTTGCGGTGCAGACCGAGGCCCTCGCTCGCGGCCATGAGGGCGTCATGGTCAAGGCGGCCGCGTCGACCTATGAGGCCGGTCGTCGTGGGGCCTCGTGGCGCAAAGTGAAGCCGGTCCGAACCTTTGATCTCGTCGTGCTCGCCGTGGAATGGGGAAGTGGCCGCCGCCAGGGATGGTTGTCGAATCTGCATCTCGGAGCTCGGAGCATGGCCGACGATGGTTTCGTCATGGTCGGCAAGACGTTCAAGGGACTCACCGATGCCGTGCTCACGTGGCAGACCGAACAGCTTCTGACCCTCGAGGTGAGGCGAACAGCAGGCACCGTCTGGGTCCGGCCCGAGCTCGTTGTGGAGATCGCCATCGATGGCGTGCAACACTCCAGCCGGTACCCCGGAGGGGTGGCCCTCCGCTTCGCCCGGGTGAAGTCCTACCGCCCGGACAAGTCGGCCGCGGAGGCCGACACCATCGACGCGCTTCGTGCGTTGCTCCCCTAGGCCGACAAGAGATCAGCTGGCTGAACCGCCAGCGTTGGTCCTGGCTGCGGTGGCCTCGATGCGCCATCGCTTCCAGTTCTGTCGCACGTAGCCGCTCACCCATGCCACATGGGCAAGGTCTTGCGCGCCTCGCCGCATGGGTGTTGCCAGGGGTGGCCTCACGGTAAGCAGGTGTCCGCGTTGGTGGAGTTGTGCCACCACTTCAGCGGCAATCAGCTGGTGGCCGTATCTGTTCGGATGCAGGCGATCAAGGCTCCGAATCGACGAGTTCAACATGTCGGCCTGACTGGCGAGGTCGATGAGAACAAGGCTGTGGTCGCGCACGCCAGCCGCGATGATGTCGTTCATCGACGCGATCTTGCGAGTGAGCTTTTGTCGTAGTGCAGCTCGAACCGGAAACGGCGCGAACACATCGTGAATCGACGCGGTGATCACCACCGGAGAGTGCGAGGTGAGTCGACGACACAGCAGGTCGAATCGTTGGCCGAATTCGTCAAAGTCGAGGTTCGCATCCCACAGGTCGTTAATGCCGATGAAGCACGACATCATGTCGGCCGGTTCCGCCAGAGCGGCATCAAGCTGATCGGCGACGACATGTTCAAGACGCGCGCCGGCGGCTCCAAAGTTCCGCACGTTGATGGGCCGGCCCGAGGAACGAACCGCCGAAGCCACATACGAGACCCAACCGTCGAGCTCACCGGAAAATCCGGCTCGACCGCGACGGGGGTCGCCAACTCCTTGCGTAAGGCTGTCTCCGAGCCCGACAAAGCGAAGCGCGCTTCCCGTCACCGGATCGTGCGGCCCATCCACAAAAGAAGTGTACGTGCGTCGACTGCGTGAATCTTTCCGGGCTCCTACGATCCTCTGGTGCCTTCCGTTGCCCTTCCTTCCGGTATCACCATCCACTATGAAATCCGAGGCGATGGTGCACCCCTTTTGCTGGTGATGGGACTCGGCGGTCAGCTCGTGAGTTGGCCCGACGCATTCGTCGGTGGACTGGTTGACCGAGGGTTCAAAGTGATCGTGTTCGACAATCGCGATATCGGCCTCTCGACGAAGGGGACGTCGACGCCACCCGGGATCCCAAAAACCTTTGCCGCCTCGGTGTCACGGCGATTCGCGAAGTCGGAGTATTTGCTGTCGGACATGGCTGACGATGCCGCCGGCCTACTTGCGGAGCTCGGAATTGAACGCGCGCATATTGTCGGCATCTCCATGGGCGGCATGATTGCCCAACAGCTCGCCATCGATCACGCCGACCGGGTCCTGTCGATTGCGTCGATCATGTCGACGACCGGCAATCGTCGAGTGGGCCGTCCGAAAAGTTCGATTCTTCCGAAACTGCTCAAGCTGACCAAGGGTGGAGCTGAGACGTTCGTTGAACGTCAGGCGGAGATCTTCCGTCTGGTGTCCGGGAGGTCGTACGACGATGCCGAGGCTCGGCGTTTGGCTGCCCGCGGCCTTTCTCGCGATTACACGCCGGAGGGAACAGCTCGTCAGGCGGCGGCGATCTTGGCCAGCCCCGATCGAACCGCAGGCCTGCGTTCGGTGAAGGTTCCCGCGCTCGTGGTGCACGGGCTCGAAGACACACTTGTGGCGCCCTCCGGTGGCTTCGCCACGACTGCGGCGATTCCCGGAGCTCGCCTGCTGGCTTTTGCCGATATGGGGCACAACCTGCCGAGCGGTCGGATCCCGGAGATCATCGACGCCATTGTCGAGAACACCAAGCGCATTGGCGGAAACGGAACGCCACCCTCGTAGTCGGTTCGCATCTGCGTCGATCATTCGACCCTACGGATGGGTCATTCGGCCTCTTGCCCCGACGGTCATGCGTGTCGAAATGACGGACACGATGAAACGGATCCAGACGTATCTCTATCTCGCGCTGGCTGTCGGCGCAGGGTCGGCGTACTTTCTTGTCGATCCGACACCGATGTCGAAGCTCGTGCTCTACAACGGTGTTGGGCTGCTCAGCCTGGTGGCCATGGTTGTTGGGCTGCTGACGAACAAGGACAGCCACAAGGCGCCGTGGGTGCTGTTTGCCCTCGGCCAGGCTTCCTTCCTGACCGCTGATGTCCTGTACTACGTGTTGGAAACTCACAGCGCGAAGGTTCCGTTCCCCTCAATCGCCGACGGCTTCTATCTCCTGATGTACCCGTTGGTCATCGCTGGACTTGCCCTCAAGATTCGCCGTCAGTCGAATGGGACCAAAGACTGGGCCGGTCTCATCGATGCTGGCATCTTTGCGATTGCTCTGTTCTCGGCCTTGTGGGTGTTGATCATGGACGAGTACGTGCCGATTGCCGGTCAGGCCACGGCCGAACGCTTTATCTCCCTGAGCTATCCGGTCATGGATCTCGCCGTGCTCTTCATGGCGATTCGTCTCGCCGTTATTTCGCACAAGATTGACCGTTCGCTCGCGCTCATCATGGCCGCGCTGTGTTCGTTGGTCGTCGCCGATGTTCAGTACGGGGTGCTCAACGCCGCTGATGCCTTTCAAACCGGCAGCATCGTTGATGCGTTCTGGCTGGGATTTTATGTCCTCTTCGCCTTGGCATCACTGAATCGTTCGGCCTCGCGTGAGGTCGTCGTCGGGTCCACGGGAGCCGAACGGCTCAGTACCGGACGATTGGTACTGATGTTCCTCGCCACGTTGCTGGTTCCGGTCGTTGACCTCCTTTGGGGAAACAGCGGAGATCGCAATGTCACCCTGCCGAGTTCAGCTGTCCTGTTTGCCCTGATGTTGGGTCGAGTAATTGGGCTCGTACGAAGCGTCGAACAGGGTCGCGAACGTCTCCATACCGAGGCACGCCACGACCCATTGACTGGCCTGGCGAACCGCACCCAGTTTGCCGAGCTGACCGCGAAGGCAATCGGCTCGGGGCCGAGCTCCGTCGCCGTGCTGCTCATCGATCTTGATGACTTCAAAACGGTGAACGACAGTCTCGGTCACGAGGCTGGCGATCGGGTCCTTTCAACGGTCGCCGAACGACTCGTTCATTGCGTCCGCGATACGGACCTTGTGGCCCGTCTCGGAGGTGATGAATTCGCCGTTCTGGTGACGAAATTGATCGACCGCCAGGATGCCGCGAACACCGCGTCGCGCATCATCCGTGCGCTGAACGAACCCATCGCGTTGGCCGACCGCCACGTGCGCGTGGGCGGAAGTGTCGGTGTGGCGATTCAGAGCGAAGACCACGACGATGTCCATTCGCTGCTACGTGGCGCCGACGTGGCCATGTATCTCGCCAAGCACCAAGGCAAGGGTTGCTACGTCTTCTTCGAGCAGCGTCAATACGCCGAGATCGTTGATCGGCTGGAGCTCAAGGCTGACCTCGAGAACGCCCTCGCCGCCAACCAGCTCGAGGTCTACTACCAACCAATTGTTGACACCGACTCGGCCATCGTCCGGTCCGTCGAGGCGCTGCTGCGCTGGAATCACCCGGTCCGCGGGATGATCTCGCCGGCGCTGTTTATCCCGCTTGCCGAGGAGACGGGGGAAATCAACGCGATTGGGCAGTGGGTTCTGAACGTGACGTGCCGACAGGTACGGGAGTGGCAGCTGACGGTGCCGCATTGCGGCGAGCTAAGGGCGAGCGTGAACCTCTCCGCTCGACAGCTGCACGACAAAGGCCTGTTGCATATCGTGACCGATGCGATTCGCACCTCGGGACTCTCACCGGAGTACCTCATGCTTGAGGTCACCGAATCGCTCTTGGTAGCCGACAGCGTAAGCACTCGCACGCTGCAACAGCTCACCGCCCTGAAAGTTCGGATTGCCGTTGACGACTTCGGCACCGGGTATTCGTCGTTGAGCTACCTCCACTCCTTCCCGGTAGACACGATCAAGATCGACCAGTCATTCGTGCAAAAAATCGAGGACTCCTCGACATCGAACGCCCTCGTGCGCACGGTAATTGATCTGGCCCGCGCAGTGGGCGGCACAACGGTGGCCGAGGGCGTGGAGACCCAGGGACAGCTCGACATCCTTTCCGACCTGAAGTGCGATCTCGTTCAAGGATTTCTGTACTCGAGACCCATCCGCGCCGCGGAGTTCACCGAGTTCCTGATCCGGCGCAATCAGAAAGAGCAATTCCTTCCCCTTCCGGTTCGGGCGTTGGCTGAGTCGGGGACGTCGGGGGCGTTGGCTGGAGCGACTCGGGTCGAAATTGTTCGTGGCCTTCGAAACATCGAGTCGGTGGTGGCCGATCTCGACGAGCTTCACCGTACGGTCGGTGCGCCAATCTCGTCGCGTTGGCGATGGATGGCGTCGTGGTTTCAGCTTCATCCCGATGCCGACCCTCAGTGTGTATTGGTCCGTGCGCCAAGTGGGCGGCTCGATGCTGCGGCGATTCTGGCTCGCCAGCGCCACGGCGGCGAGACGCGATTCTTCGCCCTTGACCACCAGATGGCGAATGTCGCCAGCCTGTTCGCCCGCAATGAGCAGTCTGCGTCGCAGCTCGCCCGGAGCGTTGCCGATCTCGTGCGAAGCGTTGATGGGCCGTGGACCCTCGAAGTCGGCCAGGTCGCCGGCACGAACGAGATCACGCGTGCGCTACGCACCCAACTTCCGGGGTTGACCCTGGCCGAGCAGCTGCCGGTCCCGCAGGTTCTGCTTCGTCCGGGAATGACCATGGACGAGCTGTTGAGTCGAGGCATGCGAAAGCAGTTGCGACGAGCGCACACCCGCCTGGACCACCACGCGAAGTCGTGGGAGGTGCAGTTCCACCGAGGCACCGGAAGCATCATGGCTTTGCTCCCCGAGATCGAATCCGTGCACATCAGTCGTGATCACGCGCGACGGAATGGTTCGGACCTCGACAATGCCCTCGACCGGCGCTTCTGGCAAGAAACCGTGGTTGTCCACACATACTCCGACGAACTGGAATTGGCCACGCTCACGATCGACGGGAGCATCGCCTCGTACGTGATTGCCATGATTGACGGTCCTTCGTACCGAGTGTTCGATGGGCGAATGAACGGAGCCTTCTCGGGCTATTCCCCGGGCCGCATCTTGGAGGCGGCGACCCTCGAACGCGTCGTTTCGGACAACAGTTTCACCACGTTCGACTGGATGACCGGTGTGGCTCCCGAGACGATCCTCGCCGCCAACTATTGGGAATCGCGGAGCACGCTCCGAACATCGTCGGTGCAGGAGCCGAAGAAGCGATTGGTCCCGGAGCGATCGACGTCGATGAGGACGCGAACGGAAGACCTGGTCCGCACCTGAGTTGTATCGACCAGACGTTCCGTGGCAAACGACCGGCGATTCGAACGATGGCGCCAAATCGGGCAGCGCTCGGAAGGCAGCCACTACGGGCGCAGGAATCGACGCGCAATCGTGAGGTTGCCGATCAACCGCAGGATCATCCACACGTTGACGGCCACCCAAACGCCACTAAGTCCACTGACGACTGGCAGCGACGTGCGTTGAAATCCGGCGACCGCCCAAAAACCCGCAGCGGCCACGAGCGCTCCACCGGCTAGCCAGGGAAACAGATCAGCGCCCATCAAGACTCCGTCGAGGACGAAGACAACGGCGCCACTGACTTGCAAGGCCGCCGCCCAGAGCAGTACCCCAATTGAACGAGACGCGACCGATGCATCGCCGGAAAATGCGTGGCCGAGTACGGGCGAGATCGCGACGAGGAGGAGTCCCAGCCCGATGCCGACGATCACGCCGAGTCGGATGAGCCGGCGGGTTATGCCCCACAGTTCTGTCGACTCGCTCATTGACGTGCCCATTCGGTTCGCAAAGACCGATTGTGACGACACGGCGAGGGCATCGATCATGAGGGCAAAGAGCAGAAAGATCTGGATGCCGATCTGATGGGCCCCGAGGGCTTCATCGCTAAGCCGGCTGGCCAGCCATGTGGCACCACTAAGCGTGCTCACCATTAGGGCCGTGCGAATCACCATCGCCACGCCGATCCGGAGGAGGGCGCGCAGGTGCGCAGCCCTGGGTCGTTCCAGTCGAATAACGCCGTGCAGCGCGCCGACGTAGACAGCGACCGAAGCCCACTGGACGATGACGGTGCCGACGGCCGATCCGGCGATTCCCCAATGGAACACCCAGACGAAGATTATCTCTAGGACGATGTTCGCCAGGTTCGTGCCGATGGCCAGGCGAACGGGAAGGCGGAGGTTCTCGATCCCGCGATACCAACCGGTGGCGAGAAGCCCGAGGGCAATGGCTGGAAGCCCCAGAGACGCAATGCGTAGGTATGTGACAGCGGAGGCGAGCACGTCGGCTTTGCCGCCGACCAGCCGAGCCAACGGCCGCGCACCAAGGCCGGCTGCGGCCGCAGTGATCGTGCCGAGGGCGAGGGCGACCACGAGGCCCTGACTCACGGCCGAGCGGGCGCCGGCGTCGTCGTTCGCCCCTCGCCGTTGGGCGACCTGGGTCGTGACCCCGGAGGCTAGGAATGCAATCAACCAGGTCAGCGTGGACAGAACCGTGCCGGCGATGGCCAGTCCGCCAAGTTCGCTCGTCCCGATGTGCCCGACGATGGCCGTATCGGCCAAGACGTAGAGCGGTTCGGCCGAGAGCGTGAGAAAGGCCGGACCGGCAAGGCGAAGAAGTCGCCGATCGTCGGTGTCGAAGAGGATCTGATTCACGGCTCCGCGGGGGCAACGGAAGGGGACGATCTCACAAATCGGCGGGGCACCGGCATGAGCTGACTCCAACGATTTGCCACGAGGCGACGTTAGCGACTGAGAACCAGTGACACGTGGCCAAGGCCCGGCCTGTGCACAACCCTGTGTCCAACAGGTGAACAACTCATCTTGTGAAGGGGATAGCAAAGGTTGTTTGTGGGACAACCTGGGGATCTCGCGTTCGCGGTTGACTCTCGAGTGCGGTTCCGGCACGATCGAGGAAGCCGATCAGCAACGACGGAGAACGCAACGTTTGCGCAGCGAGGTTTCGACCTCGACGCAAAAGCGGGGCAGTCGCCGAAACGAGTAGAGCGGTCAGGTGCAGGTTCGCAACATGATCGCTTCCGAAAGGACGCGGTCGTGCGTACGGAGCGGAGGCTTTCGGGCCGAAGCAACGAACGAGTCGCGGTTCGCTGGAGCAATCTGTGCGAGCTGCTGACAAAGCGACGTGCCCGCCAGGTCGGAAGACCGGACGGGCACGAATGGAATCAAGGTAAAGGTTAACGCCCGAGCATTTGATCTCCGCGGACCCTCAGCCGACCGAAGGCCCCGAAGCCATGACGACTTGTCGTTACGGCGGCGGGGCCTTCACCCTTTTCCGGCACGCCATGTCCGTTGGCCGGCTCAGCTACAACGCGCCGCTGAGCCAGGTGGCGACATTTACCCCAAGGGTAGGCACGTGGTAGCCGCCCTCCTGGAGGATCACGAGTGGACGGCCGAGGGCGGCCACCATCTCTCCGTGACGCCGGTACGCCTCGGTGGTGACGGCAAATCCACCGATCGGATCGTCGACGAACGTATCAACGCCCAGTGACACCACGATGATCGCCGGGTTGAATGCGTCGATAGATTCGAGGGCCCGCGCGAGTGCAGAAATGTAGGCGTCGTCATCGGTTCGGCGCGCAAGCGGCAGGTTGACCGTGGTGCCGTGGCCCCGACCGGTACCGCCTTCGTTGGCATGGCCGGCGAGGTAGGGGTACGACTCGTTCGGATCACCGTGCAGTGACACGTATTGCACGTCGGGGCGCTCGTAGAAGATCTGTTGCGTGCCATTGCCGTGGTGGTAGTCAACGTCGAGCACGGTTACCTTCGTGTTCGTCGTCGTGGCGATCATCTGAGCGCTTATGGCTGCGTTGTTGAAGTAGCAGTAACCGCCATAGGCGGCTCGCGGCGCATGATGGCCCGGCGGGCGACACAGCCCGTATGCCGAGCGTTCTCCACCGAGTACGAGGTCGGTGGCCGTGAGGGCCACGTCGACGGCGGCGCGGGCGGCGGCATAGGTTCCTTCGCAGAGGGGGGTCATGGTTTCGAAGCACCAATAGCCCAGTTGGGCGTAGATGGCCGATGGAACAGGGGCGCGCCCCATGCCCTCACGGAGCGCGGGATGCAAGATCGTGTCGGGAAACACCTCGCGCTGGCGGCGAACCGACTGGAACTCCTTCCAGCCCCGAGCCAGGAAGTCGACGAGCCCGGGGTCGTGGACGGCTTCGATCGACGCTCGACCGTGTTCGGTCGAGGAGACGAAAGTGAATTCGTTTGGCCGGCGGCGCAACTCGGCGTCGATCACCTCGGCCCTCACCGGCGCCTCCCAGTGTCCGACCGGGATACCCCACTCGACTTCGATGCTGTTGTCGTGGAGAAGGTGAGCAGAATTGGAAACGACCTTCATGGTCATCGCGACGCTACCAACCCGGGTCCGGGCTAATCTCTGGGTGCCACCAAGATGTCGGTCTACCGTTTCTGCGATGCGAACCGTGACCGGAGCCTGCCACCACGACTGTCCCGACTCGTGCGGCTGGATCGTGACAGTCGAGGATACCGGCGACGGCGAGCGGGCCACCAAGATGCGCGGCAATCCGGAGCATCCGTTCTCTCGGGGTGAGCTGTGCCCGAAGGTGAACCGCTATCTCGACCGGGTGTACAGCCCCGACCGGGTGCTCACGCCGATGCGTCGCGTCGGCGCGAAGGGCGAAGGGCGCTTCGCCGCGATCACATGGGACGAAGCCCTCTCCGAGATTGGCAAACGATGGACAGCCATCATCGACGAATTCGGCGGCGAGGCAATCATGCCGCTGTGGGATGCCGGCAACCAGAGCGTGCTTGCTATGCACGCCCACGAGAGATTCATGGAACGGCTCGGCGCATCACGCATGGTCGACTCGATTTGCGGTCAAGCCGCCGGCGTGGGTACGGCGTCGACGTATGGATCAGGGCGCGGGGCCGATCCGATGGAGATTCGTCACGCCAAGTGCATTGTGTTGTGGGGAACCAACACTCGGCTCACGAACCGTCACCTGTGGCCCTTCATCGACGAGGCCAAGGCCAACGGCGCGAACGTCATCTGCATCGACCCACTGCGAACGATCACGGCCGACAGTGCCGACTGGTTCGTGCAACCCCTGCCCGGCACCGATGTTGCCCTGATGCTGGCGCTGATCCACGTGTTCGTGCGTGACGGACGGGTCGACCACGACTATGTCGAGCATTACTCGTCAGGCTTCAACGATCTCGCCGTCGAAGCCAACGAATGGCCACCGAGTCGCGCTGCACAAGTATGTGGACTTACGGTTGACGAAGTCGAGCGTCTGGCCACGGCGCTGGTGAGCGCCCCGCCCGTCCACTTCCGGACGGTGATCGGGGCGGAGCATCGAGAGCATGGGGCCCAGTTCTTCCGCTTGCTCGCCGCGCTACCAGTCGTGCTTGGTTCGTGGCGACATCGCGGTGGCGGTATGTCGCGTTCGGTCGGCACGTTCACGAGCGATGCCATCGGCTCTCTCGGTTTGTCCAGTCTTCGGCGCGATGGCGTGCCGAGGTCGCTCTCGCAGAACCTCGTGGGGCGTTGGCTCAACGATGGCGAACTTGCGCCGCGCGTTCGCTCGTTGATGATCTGGAACTTCAACCCGGTGGTTACGCTGCCCAACGCCGAGGCCATTCGCCGGGGCATGGCTCGCGACGACCTGTTCACCGTCGTGCACGAAGTGTTCCTCACCGACACCGCGCGCTACGCCGACATCGTGCTGCCCGCCGCCACCCACATCGAGGCCGACGACATCACGCCGTCGTGGGGCTCGATGCATCTCAATTGGAACCACGCAGCGATCGCTCCGGTCGGCGAGTCGGTGTCCAACGTCGAACTGTTCCGACGGCTTTCGGCGGCGATGGGATTCACCGATCCCGAACTGCTTGTCGCCGACGAAGAGTTGTTGGCCCGTGCCCTCTCGTCAGGTCATGCCTTTGGCAACGGCATCACCGTTGATCGATTGCGGGCCGAGGGCACGGTGCGCCTGGCCATCGCCGACGACTTCCGTCCCCATCAGCATGGCGGCTTCGCCACGCCCGACGGACGGGCGCAGCTTTCGTCGAAGATCATGGAGGACCACGGCCTCGGCCTCGTGGCCACCTATACGCCGGCCGTCGAAGGTCCGCATGGCGCGGCGTCGCACGAGTTCCCGCTCTCACTCATGACACCCAAAGTGCACACGCGGTTCCTGAACTCTTCCTATGCGCACCTACCAAATCATGGTGGCCGAGAGGGTGGGCCCTACGTTGAGCTGTCCGAAGCCGACGCCATTGCTCGCGGGATCAACGTTGGTGAGTCGGTACGGGTGTTCAACCATCGTGCGTCGTTGACCCTTCCCGCTCGCATCGGCACGACGGTTCGTCCGGGGGTGGTGGCGGTCCCCTTCGGTTGGGGTAGTGCGGATCACGCCGACGCCAAAACCGCCAACGCGCTGACCAACGACACGCCCACTAGCTACGGCGGTGGTGTGGCGTACTCGGACACGATGGTTCAAGTCGCAAGGTTGTAGGCGGGCCAATTGCGTTGGCGACGATTGAGGAGCGTCAAGGTGGGCAAATTTTGTCCCTCAAGACCGGGGCGGCCGAGGGTGATGCATGCCGACAGGGCCACGTCGGCGGGAATGCCGAGCAGCGTCCGCAACTCCTCCTCCACGGCGAGGTGCCACATCGTGAGGGCGCCGCCGTAGCCCAGGGCGCGTGCCGCTAGGAGGAAGTTTTGACACGCCGGGTAGATCGACGCTCCCTCCTCCGGGTTCGGGGGTCGGTGGCGAATGAGGCAAGCGAGGATGACTACCGGGATCGCGAGCGCAATTCCCGCTCGACGCACCGGCGTTGGCGAGGTTGTAACACTTCATGACTCGACGCGCCCGGGGGTTGCAGTGCTAAGCACAGTGAACGCCCGTCACCTTCGCAGTGTTCGGAGCGCCACCACACTCCACGATCCGAGGGGGATCCATGAGTCAATCCACGAACAACGCCGATACCGACCGGCTGCATGAGCTGGGCTACGCCCAAGAGCTGCACCGAGGCATGGGGACGTTCTCGAACTTCGCCATCAGCTTCTCGATCATCTCGGTACTCGCCGGCGCGCTCACGAGTTTCTCGCTCGGCATGTTCGCCGGCGGTCCGCGAATCATCATTTTCGGCTGGGTCATCGTCGGCATCGGTGCGCTGGCCGTGGGCGCGTCGATGGGGGAGATCTGCTCGGCCTACCCAACCGCCGGCGGCCTGTACTACTGGTCAGCCAAGCTGGCGCGAAAAAACGGCGCAATGTGGTCGTGGTTCACGGGATGGTTCAACCTCGTGGGACAAATCGGCGTGATTGCCTCAGTCGACTGGGCCCTCGCCAACTACGTGCTCTATAGCTTCAAGCTCCTCGGCTGGGATGACCTGCGGCCCACCAAGATGACGGTCTACGTCACGTATTTGATCCTGCTGGCCATCCACGGTCTGCTCAACACCTACGGCGTCAAGTTGGTGAAGCTGCTTGGTGACATCAGTGTGTGGTGGCACGTGTTCGGTGTGGTCATCATCGTTGCCGCACTCCTTTTGGCCGGAAAGAACAAAACCGGCACGACCGGCATTCTTGATTTCAAGAACTCGACCGGTTGGAGTTTCCCTGGGTCGGGTCTCTACGTCGGCCTGGTCGGTTTGCTGCTGGCTCAATACACGATCACTGGCTTCGATGCCTCCGCTCATGTCAGCGAAGAAACGCACGGCGCGGCGACCAGTGCGCCGAAAGCCATCGTCCGCTCGATCTGGATCTCGGCGATAGCGGCGTTGTTGATGAACGCGGCGATGCTGATCGCCATCCCCAAGGGCAAGTACGACGAGATCGCCGCCGGTGGCATCCTCGCCGGTGCGCTTGTATTCACGATGTCGATCGCCGGCTTCGTGGGCAAGTTGCTCGTCATCATCGCCACGGTCGGTCAGTTTTTCTGCGGCATGGCCTCAGTCACCGCCAACAGCCGCATGATCTACGCGTTCTCGCGCGACGGAGGTCTTCCCGGGTCCAAGTTCTGGCATCGCATCAACCCGCGCACTCGCACGCCAACGAACTCGCTGTGGTTCGGCGTAGCGCTGTCGGCCATCGCTGGTTCACTCACGCTTATCCAAACGAAGAAGGCCATCCCGGTCGCCTTCTTTGCCCTCACCCTCATGTGTGTCATTGGGCTCTACATCAGTTACATCATTCCGGTGTATCTGCGTCTGCGGAACCCGGACTTTCAGAAGGGTCCGTGGCACCTCGGCAATCGGAGCAAGGCCGTCGGTTGGTTTGCCGTGATCTACGTGGCCGCCATCTGCATCATCGGTCTACTCCCGCAGTTCGTTCCGTGGAACAAGTGGGAGACCGCCAACCTGACCCTCCCCGTAATCGGTGGCATCGCCGTACTCGTCGGCATCTGGTGGATGGTGTCAGCCAAGAAGTGGTTCAAGGGCCCGAAGGTGCAGGGCAATAAGGAAGAGTTGATGGCCATCGAGCGGGAGCTGTCGGCCCTGAGCTGAAACCACGAGACATGGTGTGTTCGGTCGCTCCTGGAGCGACTGAACGCACCCGCTCTCGGCGAAACCGCCGCGCGGGTGAGAGCCCTCCGCAACGCGTTGGAGGAAGGTTTCACCGGGTGGGCGATTCGTCTCGCAGTGCGAACTCGCCAACATAGGAACCCGAAGCGCCATCCCCCCGAGGCGCTCACGAAAGGACTCCTATGTTTCGCCATCGCCCGACCGCGGTTCTTGTTCCCGTGGTCCTCTCGCTCGGTGTCTTCGCCTCGGCGGCGAGCGCTCAAACTGCAACAACGACCACGTCGACGCCCTCCGCAGCACTCTCGGTAAAGATTCGGGTGAACGGTCCCGACGCCGACGCAAAGCGCCGGCTCGGAACCACCGAACGAGCGAGTACTTCCGAAGCGCCCGGCACCGCATGGAACTTGATCTTCACCGAGGCCAACCTTTCGGACTTTGCCGCACTCGTGACATTGACCAAAACCCAGGCACTGTTTTCGGGCGCTGATGTGTCGACGTTTCTCGTGCCGACCAACTCCGCGTTCGCCGTTCTGGATCCGATGCAACGTGCTCGGCTTAGCGATCCCAAGTACGCCGGCCAGGCCGTCGATATCGTCCGCAACACGGTTGTCAAAGGTCGAGTCGCGCTCGCCGATCTTCTTCCGCAAACGGTGACCTTCCCGGCTTCCGGAACGGTACGTGCACGTACGGTTGTGACGCCGCCGTTGGTGACTCGTATCACGACCGAAGGCGGCTCGACGCTGTCGGTTCGGGTCCTCACCACTGATGGCACAACGCCCGAGCGATCTCGGGTCTTCGTCGGTGACGCGTTCGTTGACCTCGCTGATGCCGGCATCACCAACGGCGCGTTCCACACCACGGACACGCTGAGCATTCCGAGCCGTCTCGGTCGCACGCTCGCCGACGTGGTGGGTCGCTAAGCGTAAGGACACCAGTTCTCCGTCCCCGGTCGTGTTCCCCCCAACGACCGGGGACGTGAGGTTCGTCGTTACTCGACCGGCATGAAGTTCGGACTCTCGGTCCGGGTGCGCTTGAGCTCCCAGAACGAGTCGATGCCGGCCATGGCGATGATGCCGTCCCACATATGCAGGGCATCCGCGTGGTCGAGGCGCCGGCTCATGACCGGTCCGAAGAAGCCGACCTTCTTGCCCGCGTTGTTCACGAATCCGACGATGGGCGTGCCGACATCGTTGCCGGTGAGCGCCAGCCCTTCGTCCATGGAAGAACGAATCACCGGGTCGAACGACTCGTCGTCCATTGCGGCTGCGTGATGGGCGGGGAGATCGCACGCCCCAAGCGACGGCGCTGGATCGATCAAACCCTCGGCCTGGTCGTGGATGCGTTCTCCGAAGGAGAAATACAGCTTGGCCACGGCGTCGTCACCATGCTCGGCGCGAACCGACTCCAGCACGCGGAGTAACCGGTGATTGTGGAAGCTGCGTTCGTACCACGGAGAATCCGCGGCCACGTTGTTCTTGAACATCAAGCTGATGGGACGCCACCGAATGGTGAGGTCGCGATGCGGTGCGACGTCGACGACCCACCTGGCCGTCAGCCAACACCACGGTCAAACAGGGTCAATCCAGAAATCCAGTTCCATGCCTCCGTGTTTAGCTCGCCTTGAGCGCGAACGGGCACCACTTCCTCACCGAGGAGTAGAACTTCTGTCATGTCCACGAACGCACGATCCCGGGCCCCACTTTCGGTTGATGATCTTCGTGACGGGGTTGATCGGGGCACGATCGACACGGTGCTCGTGGTCTTCCCAGACCTTGCGGGTTCATGGAAGGGCAAGCGGATGACCGGCCGATTCTTCGTCGACGACACTTTGGGTCACGGCATCGAGGCGTGCAACTACCTCATCGCCACCGACGTGGAGATGAACGTCCTGCCGGACTACCGCTTTGCCAACTGGCAGGCGGGTTACGGCGACATGCGGTGCGTGCCTGACCTGCATACGATGCGAAGGATCCCGTGGCTGGAGAAAACCGCGCTGGTCATCTGCGACCTCGTCGACGACAACGGTCCTGTTGAGGTTTCGCCCCGTCAGATCCTCAAGCGCCAACTCGAACGGGCGGCGGCAGTGGGCTTCACCGTCAAGATGGGCGCTGAACTCGAGTTCTTCCTCTTCAAGGAGAGTTTCGAGGACGCCGCCGCGAAGTGCTACGCCAACCTCACGCCCGACTCCAACACCATTCAGGATTACCACATCCTCCAAACGACGAAGGATGAGCACATCATTCGCGCCATTCGAAATGGCATGGAAGGCGCGGGTGTTCCGATCGAATGCTCGAAAGGCGAAGCCGGCTTCGCCCAACACGAGATCAACCTTCGCTATACCGATGCACTGGAGATGGCCGATCGCTTGGCCATCTACAAGAACGGAGCAAAAGAGATCGCCGCGCTGGCCGGTCGGGCGATCACGTTCATGGCCAAGTACTCGATGACCGATGTCGGATCGTCGTGTCACATTCATTCGTCGCTGTGGTCCCTTGACGGCGACCGTCCCGCATCGCCTGGCGATGGCGATCACCACCTGTCACCAACGTTCGCCAGCTACCTCGCCGGGATGATCTCGACAGCCCGAGAGCTCAGCTGGATGTTCGCCCCCACGGTGAACTCCTACAAGCGGTATCAGCCCGGGTCGTGGGCCCCTACGGCCGTAGCCTGGGGTCGCGACAACCGGACCTGCGGGCTTCGTCTCGTCGGCCACGGTGCTGGTACGCGCGTCGAAACTCGTATCCCTGGAGCCGACGCCAACGTGTACCTCGCTTTCGCTGCCGTGATCGCTGGTGGGCTGCACGGCATCGAACAAGGTCTCACCCTCGACGCCCCGTTCGAAGGCAATGCCTACGAGTCCAAGGAGGTGCCGCGTATCCCGTGGAACATCGTTGAAGCCATTGAGCTTCTCGAGAACTCTTCGGTCGCCAAAACGGCATTCGGCGTCGACGTTCACTATCACATGGTCACCACGGCTCGCCACGAATGGTCCCAGTTCAACAAAGCCGTGACGGATTGGGAGCTTCGGCGCAACTTTGAACGCTGGTAGGCGCCGGTATGGGACAGTTTGAGCGTCTGCGCTCGCTGAGAGCGCTCCTGGCTACACACTCTCCGTCGGAGCGGTCAGACTAGGAAGATGGTGCGTCCGCTGATTGGGGTGAGTTCACGACCCCGCAAGGCTGGCGATGTTTCGGGGTGGCCCGACAGCGGTGCCGCGGTCATGCAGCAGACCTATCTCGACGCGCTCTGGCGGGCCGGCGGGATGGAGGCGATCCTCGCTCCCCGACTGATCGAGAGCGGTGAGGCCGAGGAACTTGTCGATCGTCTTGACGGTCTTGTCCTCGTCGGCGGCGGTGATGTCGATCCCGCGCACTACGGGGCTGATCGTCACGAGCACGTCTATGGCGTGGAGGCCACGAGTGACGCTCTCGAGCTTGCCCTTGTCCGTGCCGCGATCGCTCGAGACATCCCGATTCTCGCCATCTGCCGCGGCATGCAGGTCCTCAACGTCGCCCTCGGCGGCACGCTTGACCAGCATCTCACCGGTCGGCCCGGGCTCATCGGCCACGGTCAACCGGGAACGGGACCCGCGATTCACGATGTTGTCGTGGAGCCGGGTTCGTTGTTGTCGAAGTGCCAGGGTGGCGCCACCTCCATTGCCAACTGCTGGAGCTATCACCACCAGGCGCTCGACACGCTCGGCGAAGGACTTGCCGTAAGTGCGCGTAGTAGCGACGGAGTGATCGAAGCAGTCGAGTTCGCTGATGCCGACGCCCACGCGTGGATGGTGGCGATCCAGTGGCACCCCGAGCGCAGCGCGGCCAAGGACGCGGCCCATCAGGGCTTCTTCGACGAACTCGTCCGCCAATCTGCAGCCCGCTGACGCCCGCTACGCGGCGAGGGCGGCGCCGGCCACTCGCACGCTGAGGCGATGGCGCAGGCCCAGGCTGGTCACCACGCCATACGCCGAGAACGACGCGGCCACGATCCACACGCCGCGTAGGGAGTGGTCAAGCAGCACGCCGCCGATCGCCGCGGCTGCGCCCATTGAACCTTGGAACACCATTGCGGCAAGGCCGAAGTACCGACCGACGATCGTGATCGGCGCGAGTTCCGAAGTCAGCGGTTGACGAACGGCCGCAAGCACAGTTTCCCCGAACCCCCCAATGGCCTGCGCCGCAATCATCACCGCAATGGCGATCCCGATCGAGGTGTTGACGGTGAACGAGGTGATGATGAACGCCACGAGGAACGTGGCGTTCATGAACGACAGACACAGCATCCGATCGCGCCCGCGAACCCATCGCAACATTGGAATCTGAAAGACCACCGCCGAGATCGCCCCAACGAGGAACATGAGTCCAACGGTTGATTCGTTCACGCCTATGCGTGACGCATAGGCCGGCATCATTCCCCACGCGAAACCGAATCCAAACGAAATGCCGAGGTCCGAGGCCAGGAGCAACAGAAAGAATCGATCACGCAAAACATCACGGAATCCTGTCGGCGCATCGACGGCATTCGGGTCCGGATCGACGACTCCCGATGGAAGGCCGGGTAGGCACAGCAGAAACACGACATAGGTCGCCGCGTTGATGGCAAACATCAACTGAAATGAACCGAGTCGCTCGCGGTCAGCGATCAGTCCGCCGAGCAGCCCACCGAACCCGGCTCCGAGGTTCAGTGCGGTTCGTTGGAAAGCCATCACCGAGGGGCGCTCTTCGGCGGCAACGATGACCGAGAGCAGGGCCGACTGCGACGGGAACCACAATCCGTTGGCGATACCGATCGCCACGCTGGCGATGAGTGCCAGGGGCAGCGTCGAGGCGAAGGCCAAACTCGAACTGGCGAGGATGGAGAGCACGCAGCCAATCGTGAGGATGCGCCTCGGCCCGAAGCGATCGCTGACGTAGCCCGCCCACGGGTTGATGATCACACCGGCGATCGGCGTGGAAGCCACGACGAGGCCCGAGGACGAGCCCGAGAAGCCGCGAACTTCGTTGAGGTAGATGAACAGGAAGGCAAAGATCATCCCGGAGCCGGTCATGTTCACGACTGTGGCCAGGAAGAACCGCTGGAGCCCCGGCGAGAATGAGCGAAAGCGGGGCGTCGACACGACCGGTCAGGCTAGGGGCGCACGGTGTCGCCGCCGGGGTTGATTTCGGCGCGGTGGCGGCGGCGTGGTCGTAGCGCTACGGTTCGGCCGCCGGAGGAGGGCTGATGACGCTGATCGACGATGCTCGTGCCCTGGTGGCCGAGCACTGGCACCACGAGACCACGCTGCGGCGGTGGTGGGCGGCCTGCGCCGCCGCCGGTCTGGCCTTTCCCGACTGGCCGACCGGTTTCGGCGGGCGCAACGCGCCGGTCGCCGACGCAATTGCCGTGGCCCGAGTGATGGGCGAACACGGTGTGATCGGGCCACCGCCGGGACTCGGGACACTGATGGGCGGGCCCGTGGTGCGTCAGTTCGGCACCCCCGAGCAGCAGGCCCGTCTCCTGCCGGCTCTGGCCGACGGCACCGAGGGCTGGTGTCAGCTCTTCTCAGAACCCGGTGCCGGATCCGACCTCGCCGGGCTTCGTACGCGCGCTGAACAAGATGGGGCCGAGTGGATCGTCAACGGACAGAAGGTCTGGACGTCGGGGGCAAATCATTCGCGTCGAGGCATGCTCGTGGCGAGGTCCAATTGGGATGCTCCGAAGCATCGAGGTCTTTCGTACTTCATTGTTGATCTCGACCAACCCGGTGTGGAGATTCGTCCGCTGAAGCAGATGAACCATCGAGCCCATTTCAGTGAAGTGTTTCTCACGGACGTTCGCGTCTCCGACGACGACCGGATCGGCGACGTGAACGGCGGCTGGGCCGTTGCCGTGGCCACCCTCGGCTTTGAGCGCTCCGGCCTGGCGTCGTCGAAGGCCGCCGGACTCCAGCGTGCCGATGCCGGCGAATCGGCGGGCCAACTTGACTGTCGAGTTGGCGACATCGTGGCCGCCACGATCCGGCGCGGGGCCACCGAAGACGAGGGGGCGCCCGGGCGCTTCGACTCGCTCGTCGCCACGGCTCGCCGATGTCAGCAGACCGCGAATCCGATCGTCCGTCAGTCGCTGGCCCGGGCCTACGCCGACGAACGCATCGCCGAATGGTCCGTGGCTCGCATCCGTTCAGACTCGCCGACCGCCATGCTGGCCAAGCTGCACTGGACGAACGGCTTGCGGCGTTCGAGTCAACTTGGCCTTGACCTGCTCGGGGCCGAAGCCATGCTCCGCGAAGCGAACCGCCCCGAAGCCCTTCGACTGGTCGACTTCGCGCTATCCGTTCCCAGCGCATCGATTGCTGGGGGTAGCGACGAAATCCAGCGCAATATCATCGCCGAACGCGGGCTTGGGCTCCCCAAGGATCTGTCCGTCGATGTCGATGTTCCGTTCCGCAATGTCCGGACCAGTGGGTGAGTCCGATGTCGGGAGCAACGAACGAACGACGCGGCCGGACCGTGTACCCAACGAACTCCGACTACAACACACCCGGCGGGATCCACGACGACGCGACCGCGCAAGGGCTTGGCTTTCGCGGCGGCACGATCGCCGGTTCCGCCCACCTCGACACGTTCGTGCCGTTGCTGCTCGACGCATTCGGCAGTGACTGGTTCGTGACCGGATCGTTGTCGGTCTACTTCCGTCATGCCACGACCGACGGCGAGCCGACGGTGGCCATTGTCGATGAGCCGATCGACGGAACGCGGCCGTGGCCGGACCGGCTACTGAGGGTCCGCATGGAGATGCCCAATGGCACGCTGGTCGGCGAGGGCACGGCGTCGGTCGGTACATGCGATGGGTCGAGTGAGCTCGGCGGCCGCGATCTCCGTCACGACTCATCATCAGCGCGCATACTTTCGGGATTCGAGCGAGGCGCGATGTTCGGTCCGGTGCAGGCCCACATCGACGCCCAGCGAGTGGTGTGGGGTTGCGAGCGACGCATCACCGAAGTCCTCGACTGGTACCGCGGCCCGTCGCCGTGGGGTGGCCCCGTCGCGCCACCGAGCGCAGTGATCGACCTGGTGTCCTCGGTGGCGGGGGATCTTCTCGCTGCGCAACTGGGTCCGGCCGTCGGCCTGTGGGGCGCCCTCGAAGTGACCCATGTGAGCGGACCGGTACTCCTCGATCAGCCCTACGACGTGACCGTCGCGATCGCTGCGGTGGCCGACAGCCCGAAGACCGAGATCCTGTGGACCGATGCCACGGTCCGCTCGGCCGAAACACTTGTCGCGACCATTCGCATCCTCAATCGGTTTGTTAAGGCCTCGTCGCCCATGTGGGCGGCTTCGGGCCCCGATTTCGTGTCCGACCTCAACCGCTAGGATTTCAGGTCCGCTATGCAGCCGTTCGTCGTCAACATCGCCGATCTCGTGCACCGCCCGTCGTCGCGACGAACTGAGCATCTGAGCGGACCAACCTCGGAAATGCTGGTCACGGAGACCGTCGTACCGGCCGGTGCCACGCTCAAGATCGATGTCGTTCTCGAAGCCGTCTCCGATGGGGTTCTGGCCACGGGCGACACCTGCGTCGAGTGGGAAGCGAATTGTCGCCGCTGTCTCACCCCGATTACGGGGCTGACCAGCTCGACCTTTCGTGAGCTCTACAGCGCTGATCCCATCGAGGGGGAGACGTACCCGGTGCGTCACGAAAGCGTCGATCTCGAGCTGGTCGCTCGGGAGGCTATCCTTCTCGACCTGCCTTTGGCGCCGCTCTGCGGTGATGACTGCCTCGGGCTCTGCCCCACGTGTGGGGTGGACCGCAACGAAACGTCGTGTGCCTGCACGCCGCCAGCTGCGGACCAGCGGTGGTCGGCCCTCGACGGGTTGAGCACCACGCTCACCGACGCGTCGTCGGCGGAGTAGCAGCAAAACGTTTCCAGGCAACAAAGCAAAGCACTACAACAGCAGCACGTTCAGCAACAGCATCACGTTCAGCAACAGCATCACGTTCAGCAACAGCATCACGTTCAGCAACAGCAGCACGTTCAGCAACAGACAAGGAACTTCCGGTCATGGCCGTCCCCAAGAAGCGCAAATCGCAA
>JAYSTV010000012.1:0-4554 GCA_043719425.1 Acidimicrobiia bacterium
ATGCCCGAGGCCTACGAACCCGGTCAGGGAATCTCGGCCAACCTGTTGTCGGGCGACGACTATTACTTCTACGGCGCGCTGATGGCCGACTACGCCGCCGCCAAGTCGGCGAAGAAGAACATCTTGTTCGTCGGCCTGCCGGTGTTCCCGGTTCTCTCCGTCGTCCAGAAGGGTTTCACCGAGGAAGTCGCCAAGGCATGCCCAGATTGCAAGGTCGACACGATGGAGGTGGCGATCACCGATCTCGGCACCAACCTCCCCGGCCAGATCGTTTCCAAGCTGCAGGCCAATCCCGATCTTGACTTCGTGGTCTACGCCTTCGGCGGCATGCTCTTCGGTGTTCCCGACGCCATCGAAGCAGCTGGACTTCTCCCCCAGGCCCAGGCGATCTCTCAGGCCGGTGGCCCGATGAACTTCGCCTTCATCGAAGGCGGAAAGCATCAGGTCGCCGAAGTTGGTCTTGCTTCCGAACTCCTCGGATGGCGGGCCATCGACGTGGCCGCTCGCGTGCTTTCCGGCACCGGTCCGGGTCGTTCGACACCGCCGGCCGAAGCCACATTCGAGGGTCACCCCGACATCTTGGTCAACGGCCTACCGCTCCAGATTCTGGAGAAGGGCAGCCTCGCCGATGCATCGAAGCTGTGGCCCGGCGTCGATGGATTCCAGGCTCAGTTCGCCAAGCTCTGGGGCAAGTGATCCTCGTAGGCAATCAGACACTGTCTCTTGGCGCTGCGCTTCTCCGCTGCGCTTCGATGCTCGCCATACCCGTCTCCGGACAACCCCACCCTCCTCAACAAGACTCATTCGACGTTCGGCTGAAGTGAGCCTCGACACCATTTCCCCTGAAGAGTCAGTCGGCCCGTCCACTCCGGTGGGCGGGCCTGCTGATCTCTTGACGATCAAGCGACTGTCGAAGAGCTATCCCGGTCAGGTCGCTCTTCGTGACGCCGCGTTGAAGGTCCGCGCCGGCGAAGTGCACGCGATTGTCGGACAGAACGGGTCGGGCAAATCGACCCTCATCAAACTGCTTGGCGGGTACGTCAAGGCCGACCATGGCGCGCAGGTCCTCGTTGACGGTCGGCCGATCGACTTGTGGTCAGCACCCGCCGACGTTCGACGCCGCATTCGCATCGTCCACCAGGATCTTGGCCTGGTTCCGACCTTGTCGGCGGTCGAGAACCTCGGCCTCGGACAGGGCTGGACGACCGGCGCGTTCGGACGCATTGCCTGGGACGCCGAAGTGCAACGCGCGCAACGCGAACTCCTCCGGTTCGGTCTCGCTCCCGACGTACGCCGGCCTGTAGCCCAACTCACGGCGGCCGAACGCGCCGCTGTCGCGATCGTACGTGCGCTTCGTGATTGGGAGCCGGGCGAACGAGGCATCCTGGTGCTCGACGAACCGACGGCCTCGCTGAATCGCAACGAGGTCGACGCGCTATTCCGTGAGGTCCGACGGGTCACCGCCGAAGGTGCCGGTGTGGTCTTCGTGAGCCACATCCTCGATGAGGTACTCGGCCTCGCCGATCGCGTCACGGTGCTGCGCGACGGTGAGGTTGTTGCTGCCGGAGTTCCCACGGCGGAGCTGTCCCAGGCAAAGCTCGTGGAACTGATCGTGGGCCGCTTGGTGACCCAGCTCTATAGCCGTTCGTCCACCGCGCAATCACTCGTACCGGTCCTTGAAGTCATCGGGGTATCTGGCATCACGTTGCGCAACGTGAGCCTTACCGTGCACGACGGCGAAGTGGTGGGCGTGGCCGGACTCGTCGGTTCTGGCCGCGACGAAATCGCCGCATGCGTGTTCGGCGCGTCGCCGCGTTTTACCGGTCGTGTTCTCGTGAACAAGACCAAAGTGTTCGCCGCACCACGCGAGGCCATCAACGCCGGCATGGCGCTCGTGCCGGCCGACCGCAAGAACCTCGGTCTCGTGCCTGAAGACCGCCTCGTTGAGCACGTGCCGCTCCCCCGCTATGGGCCGCTACAGCACCGCTGGCGGCTTCGTCATCGCACCGTTCGCGCCGAGGTGACCGACTGGGTCGAACGCCTCGACGTGCAGCCGCCGATGATCGGGCGGCGGATGGAGAAGTTCTCCGGCGGGAACCAGCAGAAGGCGGTTTTGGCGCGTTGGCTTCGCACCGAACCAAAGGTGCTTCTGCTCGACGAGCCGACGCAAGGCGTCGACGTCGGCGCCAAGGCGGGGATCTATCGCACCATCAGCGAAGCGGCCGAGAAAGGCATGGCGGTGCTGGTCACGTCGAGCGACGCAGAGGAGCTCGTGCATATCTGTGACCGGGTGTTCGTACTTCGTGGCGGCATGGTCGCCGCCGAGCTGACCGGAACCACGCTCACCGTGGACCGCGTCGTTGCCGAAATGCTCGGATCAGCGTCGTCGCGCAAGACAATGAAGGTGCGCCAGCGTCCGGCCGGCCCGAAGGTCATCCGGTCCAACGATGACATTCAGCTGCGCCCCGAAGTGCCGGCGGCTGCGGCCGCCACGCCCACCATTGCACATGCGCCCGAACAAGGCGGTCGTCTCGCGCAATGGACGCGCCATGCTCTGGCACGCTGGAGACGACGATGAGCAACGACTCCGACGACCGCGCCGCACCACCGGCACACGGTGAGCGGCGCGCGCCGAAGTTCGTGCGCGAGGCGTCCACCTTCACCCGGGCAAAACGAGTCGAAGTTGCCTCGCGTCGCGACCTCTCGAAGCGCACCGCGCAGTTCGACGAACGGACCGGTGATGTGATTGCCCGTCCGGCGATGAAGCAGCACTGGCTCACCCGCCGCCCCACGATGGTCATGCAACACACCGAACCGACCGAGCGAGTCGACTCTCGATTCGAGACAAAACGTTCGCCGTTTCGCTGGCACAAGCTCCACCCCCGCAACATCGGCGTCGTGTACCTCTACGCATTGTCGTGGGCCGTGTTCATGCTGTGGGTACCCGACACGTGGACCACCTGGCTCACCCATCGCTCCGTGCTCAATCAACAGGCCATTCTCACCGTCGTGGCGCTCGGTCTGCTCATCCCGTTGTCGGCCGGCGTGTTCGACCTCTCGATCGCCGCGTCGGTCTCCACGTCGTCGATCGTGGTGAGTTGGGCGTTGGTCAACCAGAAGTGGCCGATACCCGTCGGAATTGCGCTGGCGCTCGGATCAGGTCTCGTGATCGGACTGATCAACGGATTCCTCGTGGTGAAAGTCAAGATTGATTCGTTCATCGCCACGCTTGGAACCAGTTCGATCTTCACGGCTTTCGCTGTGTGGCTCTCGAAGAACAAATCAATCCTCGGCTTCAGCGATTCGTTCAAGTCGTTGACGCGTCAACTCGGGGCCGGCGTGAACAAAACCGTGCTCTACGCACTCATCCTCGGCGTCGCTGGTTGGTTCGTGCTTGAGCACACCGCACTCGGCCGATACCTGTTCGCCACGGGCGGAGGTCGTGAGGCAGCCCGCCTCGCCGGTGTGCAGGTCGATCGCTACACGTGGGGTGCCCTCGTGGTCTCGGCGGTGTCCTCGGCGTTTGCCGGCATTCTGCTTGCATCGCAATTCGGGTCGACGCAGGCCCAGTCCGGCTCGCCATATCTCCTCCCGGCGTTTGCTGCGGCGTTCCTCGGGGCCACCCAGTTCAAGCGGCGCTTCAACGTGTGGGGCACGGTGCTCGCAGTGTTCGTGCTGCAGAGTGGCGTGAAGGGACTCCAGCTCGCCGGCGTGGCCCAGACGTGGGTGGAGAGTCTCTTCTTCGGTGTGGCGCTGATCGTGGCCGTGGGCTTCTCGTCGTATCGCAAGAAGGTGCACGGTGGCGAGCGGCGTTGGTGGCGGCGCGAGGAAAGCGGACCTGATCAATTCCTCGGCAAGTTCCTCGGTTGGGGACGGCCGCGCACCGAGCAATCGAAGGACAACGCCGAGCAGTGGTGGTTCGATCCGCAGGACAAAGAAGGGAACCACCTCAAACCATGAAGTGCAAACGAACAGGACGCGCGAAGCCCTCATGAGTCTTGTCGGCGCACGCGTCCTTCGAAAAGAAGATCCGAAACTCCTTGCCGGTCGCGGCACGTTCGTCGACGACCTTTCACCGGCGGGCTGTACGTTCGCCACGTTCGTCACTTCGCCACATCCACATGCGCGCATAGTTTCTATCGACGTACGCACCGCACTTGGCATGCCCGGCGTTCTTGGCGTGTGGACAGCCGCCGACTTTGCCGACTATCCCGACATCCCCGGCGGCCTGCCCGAGTTCGAACGGCCCGCGTTGGCCATCGACGTTGTCCGCTTTCCCGGAGAGCCCCTCGCTGTCGTCGTGGCCGAGGACCGGTACCTCGCATCAGACGCCGCGGCGGCGGTCCTCGTGGAGTACGAAACCCTGCCGTTCGTCTCGTCGATCACGGCGGCAACGGCGCCGAACGCATCGCTGCTCTTCCCGCACCATCGCTCCAACACCGTCACGTCGGTCCCAATGCTCGACGACGCCGAGCGCGAGTTGGCCAAGTGCCACGGCCGTGCCCGTCTTCGTCTCACCAACCAACGCTGCGCCGCAGTCCCAATCGAACCGAT
>JAYSTV010000111.1:0-4107 GCA_043719425.1 Acidimicrobiia bacterium
AGAGCTGCGGGACTGGGGCATGAACGTCAGCCTCGTCCCCGCAGGGATCTCCGAGGTGATGCTCGGCCTCCCCGACACGGCGCTGGCAACGGTGGCGCAGCTCGACGACTACGACTTCCCCAACATGGACGGCACCGAAGTGCGAGCACTCGCCCACCTTGGGCGTGGCGACACCGAAACGGCCATGACCTTCATCCAACGCCTCGCCAAGCGCGCGGCCACCGGCGTCTACGGCGCGGAGTCCAACGACGCCATGCTCCTCTTCGCCGCCCTCGCGATCCACGACGGTGACGACGACGCGGCACGGGATTACCTCCGTTCCGCCGGGCCCGGACGACAACCCGGCACCATCGCCTACGGACGCCACCTCGCCCGACAACTCGGCATCATCGACGACTACCTCGCCGACGCCGCCATCACCAACACCCCCGGCAACCCGCATGGCCCCATGGGCGCCACCCGCTCCATCAACGCCCTCCGCGCCGAACTCACCCGCCGCGGCTGGGACTGACACCCGGGGGCTGAGCCGTTCTCGTGGACCGGGTCGCTCACAGAGCGACTGAGTCAACGAGTATCCGGTTCGAACGCGTCAGGCGTCGGTGACGTCGGAGTGGTGAGCGGCCATGTTGTCGGGATAGCTGCGCGCATAGTAATTCCACAGCTGCTGGCCAAAGATCCCGGCACCGGAACTGGTGGTTCCGCCTTGACCGGCGAGGAGTTCGTCGCGCTTGGCCATGAACCCGGCGTTGCGGTGGCGTTCACTGGCGTCGACGGCCTGCACGAATCGTTCGTCGAGCGGGAGCGGATGCAGCGGCGTTGTGAGGTCGGGTCCGTGGAAGTACGCCGACGAGAAACGCTCCTCTGAGGCGACGACTCGGTGTGTCGTGGCGACGAGATAGTTGCCCGTCATCTCTTGCAGCATCTCGCCGAGGTTGATGACGAACGCGCCGGGAGTCGGGGGCACGTCGATCCAGTCACCGTCGGGATTGAGCGCTTGGAGGCCGCCGACGCCGTGTTGGAGCAACACGGTGACGAAGCCGGCGTCGTGGTGGGCGTTGACCCCGAACTCACCGACTGGCGACGCGGGATACCGGATGAGTTTGGCGAGCGAGAACGGCCGCTCACCAAACACGGTGCCGAGGTGGTCGTCGGGCAGGCCGAGGCCTCGGCACAGCGCCGCCATGAGCTGATCCGCGATCGCCCCCATGGTCATCATGAACTCGACCACAAGGTCGCGAAACCCCGGAAGGTCAGTTTCGTCGAGCCATTGATTCGGGCCATCGAGGCGAAGGTATGTGGGCTGATCATCAGCGCGCGGACGAATCGGATTCTCCGTGCACAGATCAAGTTGCTCGCGAAAGTCGACCCGGTTGTTCGTCAACTCGGCACCCACCCGTTCCCAACCACGGAACTGAACTGAGGCGACCTTGTCGATCTTGGCCTTCGTCTGCTCAGGCAAGGCAAAGAACGCTTCGAGCGCCGCGAAGTGCCGATCGATCCACGCCTCCTCGACGCCGTGTCCAACGAGGAGTAGGAACCCGGTTTCGTGACCGATGCGCAGGAGTTCAGCGGCGAACCGGTCGCGGTCGCGGTCGTCATCGACCTGGGTCCACCGGGCCAGGTCAAGAGTCGGGATCTCGGTAAACGACGCGCTCACCTCACCAGTGTTCTCGATCGGGCCCGCTCGCGCAGCACAAGCACGGCGATGCGCGACCTCGTTCACTGCGTACCTCCCAGAGGGACGGAGTGAACGAATACGCGTCCCGAAATCGTGTCGCGTAAGGTTCGTCCATGACGGATTTGTGGAGTGAGCTGGGGCGACCGGCGTGAGTACCTCGACGATGGCGGTGGTGTTCTGCGACGTGGTGTCGTCGACGGAGGTCCGTGACCGGCTCGGCGATACACGGGCCGATGCTTGGTTTGGCGACCTGCTCCGGCGTCTCGGCGACGTGACCCACGATGCCAACGGGACAGTGGTGAAGTCACTCGGCGACGGCGTGATGGCCGTGTTCACCTCGGCCGGTGCCGCGCTCGGCGCTGCGGTCAACATGCAGCAGGCGGCGGTCATGCACGGGTGGACGAACGCCGACGAACCAGCGCGGCTCCGCGTCGGCGTGTCGATCGGCGATGTGGCCAAGTCGACCGACGACGGAGTCGATGACTACAACGGCATGCCGGTGGTGGAGGCGGCGCGGTTGTGCAGTGCGGCGGCACCCGACGAGATTCTCGCCTCCGAGGTCGTACGCATTCTCGTGGGCAGTCGCAACGAGCATGCCATGGAGTCCGTCGGCGAGTACACGCTCAAGGGCATCAGTGCGCCCGTGCGGGTGGTGCGGGTCGACTGGGAACGGCCGTTGGCGCGTCCGGTAACCGACGCTGCCGCGGTGCTGGAGTTCCCGGCCCCGCTCGCCATCGCACGACGTGGCCCGTTCGCCGGAAGAAGCGGCCTGGTGGCCGAGTTGCTCGACGGCTGGAAACGGGAGGAGTGGCGCGGGTTGCTCGTCGCCGGCGAGCCGGGCATCGGCAAAACCCGGCTCACCAGCGAGCTCACCCACGCCATGCACCTGACCGGCGCGACCGTTCTGCTCGGCCGCTGTGACGAGGATCTCGCCGTTGGCTACCGGCCGTGGACCGAGGCGCTCACCCCGCTCGTCGACTCGCTGTCCGTCGAGCAACTCGACGCGCTGCTACCCGAGCAGGCCCAGGAACTGGCGGCGATCGTCCCGGCGCTGCGTCGACGCGTCACGCTGCCTGTGCCCTTGGAACTCGACGTCGCCACGCGCACCTCGATCATCAGCCAAGCCATCACGTCGCTGCTCGGCAATGCCGCGCCGGTGGTGGTGGTGCTCGACGACATCCACTGGATCGATCAGTCGTCCCTCGTCATCCTGCGTCACGTGCTCACCAACGCCTCCTCCGGCGTGGCGCTCGTGGGGACGTATCGCGACACCGACGTGGACCGCGTCCATCCGCTGAGCGCGGCGCTCGCTGATCTTCGACGGGTCGACGGGGTGAAGCGCATCGCGCTGTCGGGTCTCGACGACGCCGCCGTGTCGGAATTCGTGGAAGCCGCCGCGGGACACACCCTCGACGAGGCCGGACGCGAGCTGGCCGATGCGGTGCATGCGCAGACGTCGGGAAATCCGCTCTTCGTCGGAGAGATGCTGCGTCACCTTGCCGAAAGTGGTGCGATCACCCAGTCGGGCAGTCGGTGGGTTGCCGGGGTCGGCTCGTCGGTATCGGATCTGCCTGAAGGTCTGCGCGAGGTCATCGGTCGTCGACTGACTCGGCTCGGCGACGACGTGACCCAGGCACTGCGGGTCGGTGCCGTGCTCGGTCGCGCGTTCGACGTCGACATCGTCGACGCGGTGCTTGGTCGAGACACGCTCGACGATGTCGAACGAGCAGTGGCCGCTGGCATCGTGATCGAAACAACGTCCGCATACGAGTTCCGTCATGCCGTGATTCGCGACGTGCTGCTCGGTGAGTTGTCGTCGGCCCGTCGCCGTCGCCTGCACCGCGATGTCGTCACCGTACTGGAGCAACGATGGGCGCTGTCGATCGACCGCCACCTCAACGAGCTCGCCTACCACCATGGTGAAGCGCAATCTCCGACCGCCGCCTCCTGGCATCTGCGCGCCGCGCAAGCCGCGTACGACGCGTTCGACGCGAGCGCGGGTCAGCTCGCCGAGCGGGGGCTCGAACTGCTCGACGTGGCCGACGGTGATGATCCGACCCTGCGGTGTGATCTCCTGATCCTTCAAGCGAAAGCCACGGTGCGATCGAACATGCAGGAGTCGTTGGCGGCCTGTCGTGCGGCGTTCGAATCTGCCCGGGTGATCGGTGATCAGCGGCGCATGGCGGCGGCCGCATCGTCGGCGGGTTTGTCGTCGACCGGAGCCGACGGAAGCGAACGCCTCGCGTTCCTCCACTCCGCTCTTGCGGAGATCACCGACACCGCACTGATCGGCAGATGGCAGGTCGCCAACATGGTCCTCGTCAACGAATTCGTCGGCCCGTTTCTCACGGCGCCCGAGTTCGTGGCGCGGACACGCGAGATCATCGACCATCTCGACCCGACCCACCCGGAGGCCGCCCGGGTGGCGA
>JAYSTV010000112.1:0-4104 GCA_043719425.1 Acidimicrobiia bacterium
CGGCAGCAATCCGACGAATCTGCGCTCGCGCCTCTTCGGTCGGGCCTTCGGCCAACATCGGATCGACGGTCACGTCGACACCGAGCGCCGCGCCCAACGGCGCAACCGTCTCGAGGCAGCGTCGATACGGACTTGAGCGAATCGTCGTTGGCTCGGTTCCAACAATCGCGAGAATCAGACCGGCGATATCGGCCGCCTGATGTCGACCCCGTCCGGTCAGCGGGCGCACCAAGTCATCGCTGGCGAACTCACTCCGCGATCCGGCCTGCGCGTGACGGACGAGAAACAACGACATCGGACGAGATCAACCAGTGATTGACCGCGACACAGCTTGGGCACACAGCACCAACTGCGAATCGACGACTTCGTTCTCAGGTTCGTCGACCTTGCGCCACCCTCCGTTGGAGTCGAGGGTCCACGCCAGTTGATTGTCGGCGAGCAGAAGATCCAAGATCCCGGAAACGCGTGTTTGGAGACGCTCGTCGAGGATCGGCACGACCGCTTCCACTCGTCGATCGAGGTTGCGCGGCATCATGTCGGCTGAGCCGATGAACCAGGCCGGTCCGCCGTCGCTTCCGGCATGGCCGAACTCCCAGATGCGTGAGTGCTCAAGGAAGCGGCCGACAACGCTACGTACACGTATGTTTTCGGACACACCCGGCACGCCGGGACGGAGGCAGCAAATCCCGCGGATGATGAGGTCAATCGACACGCCTGCCTGCGATGCGTCGTAGAGGGCATTGATCACCTCTTCGTCGACGAGGCTGTTCATCTTCATCCGGATACGACCGGGCCCGCGATCTGCGGTCGGGAGTTCATTGGCAATGAGCTGACGGATACGCGGTCGCAGGTCTGTTGGCGCAACAACGAGCCGCGCAAAGCTCGGCATACGTCCGAGACCGGTTAGTGCGTTGAACAGTCGAGAAACGTCGTCGCCGAGTTCGGTGTCGGCCGAAAACAGGCCGAGATCGTCGTAGATTCGCGCCGTTGTTGAGTTGTAGTTTCCCGTTGCTATGTGCACATATCGACGTAGCCCCACGGAACCTTCGTTGCGAACGACGAGCGCCACTTTGGTGTGCGTCTTAAGCCCAACTAGTCCGTAGACCACATGGACACCAGCGCGTTCAAGCTTGCGGGCCCAGCCGATATTGGCCTGCTCGTCGAAGCGAGCCTTCAACTCCACAAGGGCCGCCACCTGCTTGCCCGCCTCGGCGGCGTCGATAAGCGCCTTCACAACCGGTGAGTTTCCCGATGTTCGGTAGAGCGTGAGTTTGATCGTGAGCACGTCGGGGTCGGCCGCCGCAGCCTCGACGAAGGCTTCAACCGACGCCGAGAACGAGTCGTAAGGATGATGCACGAGCACGTCAGATGATCGGATCACTTCGAAAAAGTCGAGCGCGCCGTCGGTCGAATGGAGCGACGCCGGTGTGCGGGGCATCCATGGCTCGTCTTTCAGGTCGGGTCGATCGATGGCGACGATCGTCCACAGCCCGGTGAGGTCGAGCGGTCCGTCGATACAAACAACCGCATCGGCATCGAGTTCCAATTCGTCGACGAGCATGAACTGCATATCCGGCGGCATGGCCGAGGCGATCTCCAACCGCACGGCCCGACCAAAGCGACGACGGCGCAACTCGGTTTCGATGGCTTCAAGAAGGTCTTCGGCCTCTTCTTCGTCGACATCGAGATCCGTATCGCGGGTCACCCGGAAGGCGAAGCAGGCGTCGATAACCACGCCGGGAAAGAGTTGGCCGAGGTGCGCACTGATCAACTCCTCGATGGGCAGCCACCGCCGACCGTCTGGTAGCCCGACGAAGCGCGGGAGCAACGGCGGCACCTTCACGCGCGCAAAGCGGCGAAGCCCCGATTCCTCATCATGCATCGTGACCGCGAGGTTCAGGGAAAGGTTCGAAATATACGGAAACGGATGGCCCGGGTCCACGGCGAGCGGTGTGAGAACCGGGAACACTCGGTCGCGGAACAGCAGATCGAGCCCGTCCCGATCGTCGTCGCTCAGGGCCTTCCAATCGACCAGTTCGATTCCGGCCTGGGCCAGCTCGGGCACAAGCACGTCACGAAAGAGCGATGCGTGTCGATCCGAAAGTTGGGCCGCCGCGGTATGGATGAGCGACACCTGCGCCGCCGGGCGAAGCCCATCGGTCGACCGCGAGTTCACTCCGGCGGCCACCTGCGACCGAAGGGCAGCCACGCGCACCTCGAAGAACTCGTCGAAGTTCGACGCGAAGATGGCCGCGAACTTAACCCGCTCAAGAAGCGGCGCGGCTGGATCGGCGGCGAGGGCCAGAACGCGGGCGTTGAAGTCAAGCCAACTCAGCTCACGGTTGAGAAACGGCGACTCACCTGCGGTGTACGCGCCGGATGCAGCTGACCGCCAGGGCATGGCCGCTCTAGGCAGTGGCCTGGGACCCGAAGTCCCACTCCAAGATCAGACCCTCACGCTCGGCGTCGTGAACCACGCGGTCGTGGTTGCGACGAAACTGCGGGTCGTGACGGGGCACGAGTTGCAGCCGAGCCAAGGTCCGCTGACGAAACTCCTCGAGAACGTTGCGGTCGACATCGACGGAGTCCACATCCCAGTGGGGGGCCACGGGGCCGAGATAGACGACACGCACATTGCCAATGGGCGTGACTTCAGTAGCGCTAGCAGAAAACGACATCAAAGACTCCGGACGAGAAGGTGCACGACAGACGCGCCGAGCAGGTGCTCGGCGATGGAACTCAGGCCGTAGGTGGCTTGGTTCCTTCGTCGTCCTTCAGGCCTTCGTCGACGCCCTTCTTGAATTCCTTGGAAGCCTGACCGAGCGACTTGGCCAGCTTGGGAAGCTTCGTCGAGCCGAACAACAGCAAGACGATGACAAGCACGATGATGAGTTCTGGAGCTCCGATTCCGGACATGGGTGCCAGTGTACTCGCCTCAAGAACGATCGGACCCGGACGCGGCCGGGATTGGTCAGGCGCTGGCCGCTTCGGCGGCGCGCCGAGCGAGGGCGCGCGAGCGGCGAACCTTGCGGCGCTCACGCTCGGAGAGGCCCCCCCAGATACCGAATTTCTCACCGTTGGCCAACGCATATTCGAGGCAGTCGCTCTTGACGACGCAGCCGCGGCACACTTCCTTGGCCTCACGAGTGGACGCCCCCCGTTCGGGGAAGAACAACTCGGGATCGACTCCCATGCAGTTGGCCTTGCTCTGCCAGGTGCGGTCCTCGAGCGCCTGGGTTGGAGTCGTTCTAAGCATGAATATCCTCGTTTGCGAGCGACGCGACCGTGGTGCCGGTCATCGCGCCGTTGAGTTGGGTGGACGTTCGGAGTTCGATCGTTTTGTCGTTCGTTTGATGGTCGCCGAGCAATTTCGACCACGCAGGGCGAATGACACGAGTGTCATTCTCACTCGTTTCCACGAAGTTCGCAAGTGGAACCTTGCGCAGCGTCGTCGGCGCGACTAGGAGCGCTGTGAGGTTCTCGTTACGTCCGTGCCACACGCGGCGGACATAGCGTCCTAAACTCCTCGGCTTGGTTCCGAGACATCCTCGGTATCTATCAGGGGAGAAACACCTATGAAGAAGACTACGAGCGCCGTTCTGGCCTTCGGAGCCCTGGCGATGTTCGCCGCAGGCTGCTCCAGCGATAAGGCGGCCGACACCACCGCCGCTCCGGCCGAGACCGAAGCTGTCGCGGCCGACACCACCGCCGCCGCTGCGGCCGAGACCACCGCGGCTGCTGCCGCCGAGACCACTGCAGCGGCCGCGGCCGCTGACACGACCGCTGCTGCCGCAGCCGCCGGTGCGGGCGGAAAGGCCGGCTTCATCCTGCCGGACTCGAAGTCTTCGGACCGTTGGGAAACCTCGGACCGTCCGGCCATCGAGAAGGCCTGCGCTGCTGCCGGCATCGAGTGCCTGATCCAGAACGCCGAAGGCGACAAGGCCAAGATGGCCACGATTGCTGACCAGATGGTCACTGATGGCGCCAAGGTCCTCGCCATCGTGAACCTCGACTCCGAATCGAACGTGCTGATCCAGACGAAGGCAGCCGCCGCCGGCGTCAAGCTCATCGACTACGACCGCCTCACGCTGAACGGCAAGAGCG
>JAYSTV010000113.1:0-9917 GCA_043719425.1 Acidimicrobiia bacterium
GGTCGGCCAAATGTTGATGGAGCGTTCGCTCCCCGGCCGTGGCCGCCGTGGCCGTCGTGGCGCGACCCGGCGGGTCGACCGGTCGATGCGGCCGGGCGGCGCGGGTTCTGCTGGGGCTGAACGACCCCAGGTACCGGCGTGACGTAGTCGGCCGGTTCGCCGACCAGGCCGGTGATGGCCACGTGCCCCGGGGCCACGCGGGTCACGGTGGGCTGGATGCTGGCCGCCTTGGTGAGAGCCTTCACGTCGGTCACCTGGTCCGGCGTCATCATGGTGATGACGACACCTTCGGCGCCTGCGCGCGCCGTTCGGCCGGAGCGATGCAGGTACGCCTTGTGTTCCGCCGGCGGATCAACGTGGATGACGAGGGCGATGTCGTCGACGTGGATGCCGCGGGCGGCGATATCGGTCGCCACGAGGACCTTGCTCGACCCGTCGGCAAAGGCCGCGAGGTTGCGCTCACGCGCTCCCTGCGAAAGGTTGCCGTGAAGTTCGACGGCCGGGATACCCGACTTGGTCAGCTGTTGGGCGAGTTTCTTGGCGCCGTGCTTGGTCCGCATGAACAGCAGCGATCGATCGCGGCCGGCGGCCAACTCACGGACCACGGTCGCCTTGTCGGCCGATGTCACGGCGAAGACGTGATGCGTCATGGTGGACACCGGGGCGACTTCGGGGTCAACCGAGTGCACCACGGGGCGATCCAGGAAGCGCTTCACGAGAACGTCGATACCGTTGTCGAGGGTGGCCGAAAAGAGCAGGCGCTGACCTTGCTGCGGGGTGGCATCCATCAGACGACGAACGGCCGGGAGAAATCCGAGATCGGCCATGTGGTCCGCTTCGTCGAGAACCGTAACTTCGACATCGTCGAGTCGACAGTGGCCCTGCTGAATGAGATCTTCGAGGCGACCGGGGCAGGCGACGACAATGTCGACTCCGGCCCGGAGCGTATTGACCTGTGGGCTCTGGCCGACACCGCCGTAGATCGCGGATTGGCGAAGCCCCATTGCCTTGGCCAACGGCCGGATGACTTCGGTGACCTGATTCGCGAGCTCGCGGGTGGGCACGAGGATGAGCGCACGGGGCCGACTGGGCCGACGACGACCGGCCGTGACGGCGAGCGCAGCGACGGTGGGAATGGCGAAGGCGATGGTCTTCCCGCTGCCGGTTCGGCCTCGGCCGAGAACGTCGCGACCGGCGAGTGAATCGGGCAGCGTGGCCGACTGAATGGGAAAGGGATGCTCGACGCCGGCATCGCTAAGCGCACGGACGATCGGGGCGGGAACGCCGAGATCAGCAAAGGATGGGGTTGAAGCGTCTTGCAGAGACGCGGTGGCGGACAACGTGGATGACACGGGAGGTGCTCGTTTCGTTTTGTGTGGCGGTGGCCGTTGATGCAAATGGCCACCGAAAACGATGAGCGCCCAAAGGGCAAAACCAGGGTGCGCACTAAGCGCTGCACGTCGACCGCAGAACGACGGAGTGTCGCCTGCAACCAGGAACTCTAGACGACGAGACGTCGCGATCGAACGGATGTGCCCAGCGCCACGCCAGGCCATCCGTTCTCGACCGTCAGATGATCGGCGCGCTTACTTGAGTGCTTCGAGGGCGGCGTCGTAGTTCGGTTCGTGGGCGATCTCGGAAACGAGCTCGGTATGCACGACGTTGCCGGTCTCGTCGAGGACGACCACGGCCCGGGCGAGAAGACCCTGCAGGACGGTGTCCGTGAGAGTGACGCCGAAGTCGGTCCCGAACGCCGGCGAGCGAAACGAGCTCGCGGTGACGACGTTGGCCAAGCCCTCGGCGCCACAAAAGCGACCCTGGGCAAACGGGAGGTCGGCCGAAACGCACACCACAACGGTGTTGTCCAGATTCGATGCGGCCGCGTTGAACTTGCGCACGCTGGTCGCACAGGTGGGCGTGTCGACACTCGGGAAGATGTTGAGCACGACCTTCTGGCCAGCAAGATCGGCGTTGGATAGCAACGACAGGTCACCCTTGACCAGGGAGAATGCCGGTACCGCGGTGCCGACCGCAGGAAGCTCACCGGAGGTATGGGCAGGATTGCCACCAAGCGACACGATGCTCATTGAGGACTCCTTGTAGTTGTTGGGACGCGGCGAGGGGACATCTGTCCCGCCCGATCGGGAACGGTCATAGTACGGGCCCAGCGTGCCATGATCGCCACGTGGCCCAGCTGCCGTCCTCTGCTCGCGTCGTGGTCATCGGTGGCGGCATCGTCGGGTGCTCGACGGCGTATCACCTCGCCCAGCTCGGGCTCACCGACACCGTGCTGCTGGAACGCCACAGGTTGACGTCGGGCAGCACGTTCCACGCTGCCGGGCTCGTCGGTCAATTGCGGACCAGCGCGAACGTGACGCAGTTGCTCGGCGAGTCAGTCGCCCTCTATCAGCGGCTCGAAGCCGAGACCGGCCAGGCGACCGGCTGGAAAATGAACGGTGGGCTCCGACTTGCCGGCAACGCCGAGCGATGGATCGAAGTACAGCGTCAGGCGACCACGGCGAAGAGTTTCGGCCTCGCCGTGGAGTTGCTGAGCGCGAAAGAAGCGCAGGCGCTGTGGCCGATCATGGAGGTGCACGATGTGGTCGGCGCCGCTTTCCTGCCCACCGATGGACAGGCGAACCCGAGTGACATCACGATGGCCCTCGCCCGCGGGGCGCGTCAGGCCGGAGCGACCATCGTGGAGGATACCGAGGTGCTTTCCATCGACGTCGTTGACGGAGTAGTTACCGGCGTGGTCACGAGCCGCGGACTGATCGCCTGCGAGAAGGTGGTCGTTTGCGCCGGCCAGTGGACCCGCGCGCTCGCCGCCACGGTCGGCGTAAACGTGCCTCTCGTGTCGGTGGAGCATCAGTACGTCATCACCGAACCCATGGGAATCCCACGCGAGCTCCCGACTCTGCGTGATCCCGATCGTCTCACCTATTACAAGGAAGAAGTTGGCGGCCTGGTCATGGGCGGCTACGAGCCGAATCCCAAACCGTGGGCGGTCGATGGCATCCCCAAGGCGTTCGCATTCCAGTTGCTCGACGCTGACTTCGATCACTTCGCGCCGACCATGGAGTTGGCGTGTGGGCGGGTGCCGGCGTTGCGAGACGTCGGAATCAACACGCTCATCAATGGTCCGGAGAGCTTCACCCCCGACGGAAACTTCATTCTGGGTGAGGCCCCTGAGCTGAAGAACTTCTTTGTGGGCGCCGGGTTCAACGCGTTTGGCATTGCCGCGGGAGGGGGAGCCGGACAGGCTCTCGCCGAATGGGTACACCACGGCATTGCTCCCTACGACCTGTGGGTCGTGGATATTCGACGATTCGGCTCGCCCCATCGAGACACGGGGTGGGTTCGTGACCGCACGCTTGAGGCCTACGCCAAGCACTACGCCATGGCCTGGCCGCATGAGGAACATCGAACGATGCGTCCGACGCGAACGTCGCCGTTGTACGCACGCTTAGCGTCCGCTGGCGCATGCTTCGGCGAGAAGGTCGGATGGGAGCGGCCCAACTGGTTCGCGCGCATCGACTTGAGCGAGTCTCCAGAAGATACGTACACCTATGGTCGGCAGAACTGGTTCGCCGCGGTTGGTCGCGAGCATGCGGCCACCCGCAACGCCGTGGCGTTGTTCGATCAGACCTCGTTCGCCAAGTTCGTGGTCAAGGGGCGCGACGCGTTCACCACCTTGCAGTGGATGTGCGCCAACGACATCGACAAGCCGGTGGGCTCGCTGACGTATTCCCAAATGCTCGACGATCGCGGCGGCATCCAATGCGATCTCACGGTCTGTCGAACGGGCCACGACGAATTCCTCATCGTCACCGGCACCGGCTTCGCCACCCATGACTTCCACTGGATTGCGTCGTCGATCCCGGGCGACGCGCGAGCGCAGATCGTCGACGTCACCGGGGCCACCTCGGTGCTCGCCCTCATGGGACCCCTCGCACGCGATGTGCTGCGCGCCGTCAGCACAAACGACGTGTCGAACGAGGCTTTTCCGTTCGGCTCCATGCAAGTGATTGGCGTGGCCGGCATCAGCGTGATGGCCCTACGGGTGACCTACGTCGGCGAACTTGGTTGGGAGCTCCACGTGCCGGTCGAGTCCGCGGCCATTGTCTACGACGCGGTCATGGAGGCGGGTCGTGCGCACGGCATCGTCAACGCCGGGTACCGCGCCATCGAGTCGTGCCGGTTGGAGAAGGGCTACCGCGCCTGGGGCGCCGACATCGGGCCGGATCATTCACCGATCGAAGCTGGACTGGGATGGGCGGCGCGGCGCAGTGGTGGGTACCGGGGATCCGACGCCACCCAGCGGCAGCGCGTCGATGGCGTGAGCAAGATGCTGGCCACCTTCACCATTGACCCGGACGAGGTTGGAACCGACGTCGTGCTCCTCGGGCGCGAAACGATCTATCGCAATGGCGAACGCGTTGGCTGGCTGAGTAGCGGGGGCTACGGGTACACCTTGGCCCGGTCGATCGGCCTTGGCTATGTCCGTCACCCCGATGGGGTCAATGCTGAGTTCATCAACGACGGCACCTACGAACTCGATGTCGCCACCGTCCGCTATCCAGCCGCCGTTACCCTCCGGCCGCTGTACGACCCCACGTCATCTCGGGTGAAGGCGTAGCGACGGCGTGCAACCGACCGACGAAGAACTGCAGACGATTCTTCATTCGGTGCCGGGATGGCATGGAGCTATCACCGCGGTGGACCCACTTCCTGGCGGGATCACCAACCGCAGTGTTCGCGTCACCACGATCAACGGATCGTTCGTGGTGCGGGTGCCCGGTGAGCAAACCGACATGCTCGGCATTGACCGTCGAGCCGAAGCGGCGATCACCATCGCCGCCGGGGCCGCCGGAATTGGTCCCGCGACACTGTGCGAGATTCCTGCGCTGGGCACCGTGGTGTGTGACTTCATCGAAGCGCGCACGGCCACAGCCGATGACCTTCGAGACCCAATCGTGCTCGGTGCCGTTGCCGCAGCCATTGGACAGCTGCATCGGTCCAGCGCGGTGCCGTTCTCGTTTCCGATCTTCGAGGTGATTCCGCGTCACGCCGCCGATGCGTTGGCGCGTGGCCAGCGACATCGCGCGGTCGGCGATCTCCTCGAGTTGGTAGAGCTGATCCGTGAGTCCTTCGACGAACGCGAACTCACCGCCACGCTGTGCCACAACGATTTGCTGCCAGCCAACGTGCTTATCGGCAACGACAACCGGGTTTGGCTCATCGACTACGAGTACGCCGGCATGAATGTTGCCGTGTTCGATCTGGCGAACCTCTCGGTGAACGCCAACTTCGATGCCGGTCAAGACGACGCGATGCTGCGTTCGCTCTACGGGGCGACCAGCGATCAGGACCACGCTCGACTTGAGCTGATGAAGATCGTGAGCGAATGCCGCGAGGGGCTGTGGTCCCTCGTGCAGGCGGCCATCAGTACAAACGCGCCGATTGACTACGTCGCCTACGCCGACGATCGCCTCACCCACGCCGCCACCCTCGCTTCGACGCCAAACATGGGGGCCACTCTGGCCAGGTCGAGGTCGAGTTGACCCGGGTTCGCCGACGCGCAGGGGATCGACGACAATCGTCGCCGTGATCGACCACCTGACCGCAACGTTTATCGCGATGACCGCCGCCGGTTCCCCCTTCGCCCTGACCGACGCGACCGTGCGTGGGATTCCGATGAAGGTGTTCGCATCTGCCCCCCCGAATCTCCGCGCCGTGTGGGAAGCGGCCACCCAGTTCGGTGACCGCGACTACATCGTCTACGAAGATGAGCGCCTGACCTACGCCGAAGTCGCCGCCCAGGTTCGTGCGCTGGCATGGAGGCTGCGTGTGGAGCATGGCGTCGGTCCCGGTGACCGGGTGGCGATTGCCATGCGGAACTATCCCGAATGGGTTGTTTCGTACTGGGCCACGCTCGCTGTCGGCGCCGCGGCCGTGGGCATGAATGCGTGGTGGACCGGACCAGAAATGGAGTACGGCTTGCTCGACTCGGCCCCGAAGGTTCTCATCGCCGACGCTGAGCGCCTTGCCCGAGTGGCAGCGCACCTCGCCGCAGTGCGAGCTGCGCAGCCGCTCGATCTCATAAGCGTACGTACGAGTGACTACGCAACCGAGTCGACCAGCTGGGCCGACATTGTTGGAGCGCCCGACGTTCCGACGACGCTTCCGGAAGCAGTGATCGATCCCGATGACGATGCGTGTGTCTTCTACACCTCGGGCACCACAGGCTTTCCCAAGGGAGCGCAGCTGACCCATCGCGGGTGCATTACCAACCTCATGCACCTGGCGTTCTGGGGAACTGCCGCCGCGGCGGCGAAGGCCAGTGCCGATGGCATTGCGCCCGCGGTGGGAGCGGCCTCCACTCCCGCCGTGTTCATGGCCCCCACGCCGCTGTTCCACGTGACCGCCAACAACTGTTTGCTGCAGCCGGCCACCCTCACCGGCGCCAAGATCGTGTTCACCTACAAGTGGGATGCTGGACGCGCGCTCGAACTGATCGAACGTGAACGGGTCACCAACTTCTCCGGGGTGCCCACGATGAGCCGGGAGCTGTTGGCGCATCCGGACTGGGGCACCCGCGACACCTCGTCAATCGCGGCGATGGGTGGCGGCGGCGCGGCCGTGCAACCGGACCTCGTCGAGAAGATCGATAAATCGCTTTCGGCCGGAGCTCCTTCGACCGGCTACGGACTCACCGAAACGTGCGGCATCGTTACCGCCAATTCGTCGTCGTTCTATATCGCCAAGCCGGCGTCGTGCGGTCCACTCATGCCCACGTTCGAAGCGAAGCTCGTCGACGAAGACGACAACGAGGTCCCACCGGGAACGATCGGGCAGCTCTGCGTTCGAGGTCCTGCCGTTATTCGAGGCTATTTGAACAAGCCGGAGGCCACGGCCGATGCCATTCGCAATGGCTGGTTCAACACCGGCGACATTGCCCGCATTGACGATGACGGCTTCGTGTTCATCGTCGACCGGGCCAAAGACATGGTGCTGCGCGGTGGCGAAAACGTGTACTGCTCCGAAGTGGAAACGGCAATCTACGAGCATCCGGCCGTGGCTGAAGTGGCGGTTTTCGCCATCCCCGACGAGCGCCTCGGTGAGGAGGTTGGGGCTGGAGTTCTTCCCCGCCCCGGGGCGATGATCGACGAGGCGACGCTGCAGGCTTTCCTGGCCGACCGCATCGCCAAGTACAAGATCCCGGCCCGTATCTGGATCCTCGACGAAGCCATCCCGCGCAACGCCAACGGCAAACTCGTCAAGCGTGAGCTCAAGGCCAGGCTGCTCGCCGCGTCGTAGGATTTGCGAATCAGCTGGCGAGGCTGACTGACCCGAAGATCCCGTCGGCCGTATCGCGGTTCCACGTTGGCGCGTGGCCACCGGCGCGGTCGTGTTCGTCGAGCCACACGCCGAGCCACTCAGGATCGTGCCAGGCCGACGGGTGATGGTCCCGACGGAGGCAGAGGCCGAGAAGGGGCACCACTTCGAATACGAACGAGAACGACCAACTGATCAGGCGTAGGTGCGTCATCGGCTTCCACCATGCGCCCTCGCGGACAACGAGCACCGCGCTCGCCGCCACGATCGACAGTGCCATGATGATCAGCGCGCTGATGATGCCCAGTAGGTAGCGTGGCCGTCCGCCGCCGTGTGCCTGGTAGAGATCGAAGGCCACGTTCTTGTGCTCGGCTTCCTCGGCCAAATGCCAGACGAACAACGACGCGGCGTCGCCTTCGGCGTCGCTCAACAGCGAATGCCGGCGACGGTCGACCCACCGAGCCGTAAAGAAGGCCACCGCTTCCGCGCCGGCCGCAAAGGCGAGTGAAGCATGGGGGCTGATCCGCTGATCGATACTGCGGAATAGACGTCGTTGGGCCTTTTCGATATGACGGAGGCAGGGGACTTGCGCGGTCAGTTCGTCGTTGAAGGCACGATGGGCCTTCTGGTGGGCGAACTCCTGGCGGATGAACGCGCTCACTTCGGTTCGGAGTTCCGGTGGGACGGCTTCGTCGTTGGCGCCGCGGCGGACCGCTTTTATGATGTACGGCTCGAGCGTCGGCATGAGCAGCGATAGGCCGTTGGCGACCGCTGAAAATCCCGGGCGCGAAGGGGTCCAGGTCGTCGTCGAGGTCGACGGCAGGGTGGCCGCTATGGTCCGCGTCGGGAGCACCGAAGCGGTCGATTGGTTGTCTTGCCCGACCGCCGTCACAGATTTCATCATCGGCATCGGGACCACGATTCTTTACGGCGTCGACCAAACTGGGCGGGTGAACGCCTCGGCCGCCTCCGGACATCATCAGACGCGCTGGACGCCACCGCCGGGGTCGAGCACGATCACGCTGCTTCGTCACGGGGCCAGTGAAGGCTTTACCCCGGGGGTGCCCTTCCCGTTGGTCGACGGGCACGGTGATCCCGCCTTGGCACCCGACGGCCACGAGCAGGCGACGCAGGCTGCTCGTCGGCTCGCCGCCGAGCACCACGGTGGCCGACCGATCGACGCGCTCTACGTGACCACGCTTCGTCGCACGCATCAGACGGCGGCCCCGCTGGCCGCGACCATCGGCCTCGCTCCGGTCGTGGAACCGGAGCTGCGCGAGGTGTTCCTGGGGGAATGGGAGGGCGGGCTCTTCCGCCAATACGTGGCCGAGGCTCATCCGGCGGCGATGGCTGCGGTCATGGCCGGCGAGTGGGGAGCGGTGCCCGGCGCCGAGACCTCAGCAACGCTGGGCGATCGAGCCATGGCGGCCTTGGAACGCCTGGCCGACCGCCACGTGGATCAGCGCGTGGTGGCCGTGGTCCACGGTGGGATCATCGACGTCATTGTGAGCCGCATCAGCGGGGGGACGGGCGGCCGGTTTCTCGGCGCCGACAACTGCTCGATAACCACTGTTGTCCGTACGCCAACGGGGTGGCGGGTGCGCGGCTTCAACGACACCAGCCATCTCGATGGCGGCTGGTCGTGAGCCACCCTGGTTTGCCGCCCTTTGACGACTTCGCCCGACTGGTCCGGACCCGACGGACCTCGATGATGGTCGATCGGTCAAAGGCGGTCCCCGACGCCACGATTGAAAGGCTTTGTGACCTCGCCCAGTGGGCCCCGAACCACAAGCGGACCTGGCCGATGCGGTTCGCCCATTGCACGGGGGAGGGAAGGGCCCAGCTGGGTGAAGCGTTCGTCACCGACATGATCGCCACTTCGACCGGCGATGTTCCCAAGCGGGATAAGACGAAGACGAAGTACCTCCGGGCGCCATCGATCCTCGTCGTCGGGTGCGCCCCGCCAGTGAGTATGAACCTCGTGGCCGATGACCGCGATTCGGTGGCTGCGGGGATTCAGACCCTCCTGCTCGGCGCGACGGCGCTCGGCCTCGCCACGTTCTGGTCGACTGCTCCGGTTTCGTCGCCCACCACCGTCAACGCGCTGTGCGGGTTCGAGCCGGCCGTTCGCGTGGTTGGCGTCGTGTACCTCGGTTGGCCGGTCGACGAGGTCGAAACACCCAACCGGCCAACTGCTCGTATCACCCAGGTCGGCTGATGGTCGGTTGACCGTCAGGGGTTTTGCAGCAGGTGGATCAGGCTCGACGTGTCCCATCGACGGCCGCCGCGGGTCATGACCTGCTTGTAAAACTGGTCAACGAGGGCGGTTACGGGTAGCTGCGAGCCGTTGCGGTCTGCTTCGTCGAGGACGATACCCAGGTCCTTGCGCATCCACTCCACGGCGAACCCGAAGTCGAACTCGCCGCGAGCCATGGTGCGCGCCCGGTTGTCCATCTGCCACGACTGGGCGGCACCTTTGCCAATAGTGTCGATAACGAGGTCCGGATCGAGTCCGGCCCGCTGGGCGAAGTTCACCGCCTCGGCCAAACCCTGCACAATCCCGGCGATGCAGATCTGGT
>JAYSTV010000114.1:0-9917 GCA_043719425.1 Acidimicrobiia bacterium
TCGCGCCACCTCGGCCCGGCGAACGCCTCAACCAGGAGAAGCAGCGAAGAGCGCGGTAGATGGAAGTTAGTCAAGAGAAGATCCACGACCGCGAACGGGTATTCGCCGTAGATCATCAACTTGGTCCGACCACGTCGCGCGCCACTGGCGGCGACGGTTTCGAGCGACCTGACGGTCGTCGTTCCAACGGCCACGATCCGACCACCCGCCGCTCGCGTGGCCATCACGGCGTCCCATGTTTCATCGGGGACCTCGAAACGTTCCGAATGAATGTCGTGATCTTCAGGATTTTCGGCAGTGACGGGCCGAAAGGTATCGAGCCCAACCCGCAAATCAACCTTGGCCAGACCAACGCCCACGGCGCCAAGCGCATCGAGGAGACCCGTTGTGAGGTGCAGTCCCGCCGTGGGAGCCGCGGCACTCCCCGCTATGCGCGCATACGTAGTTTGGTAGCGGCCCGGATCCTCGAGACGCTCGGTGATGTAGGGAGGAAGGGGCGGCTCACCATGTCGTTCCAGCTGATGTTCTTCCTCCGCCGGCTCGAGGGGTTTGCTGTCGTCACCCAAGAGCAACACACGTCGCTGACCTCCGGGGACCGCCGGCCCGATTTCGACGACCAGGCCGGGGCCTGGACTCAAGTGCGTTCCCGACGGAACCTTTCGCCCTGGCTTGACCAGGGCGAGCCAGTCGCCCTGCACGGAGCGTTCGAGGAGGAACACCTCAACCGCTCCCCCGGTGTCCTTGCGAAGGTGCAGGCGCGCCGGAATCACTCGGGTTTCGTTGACCACCAACAGGTCACCGGGTCGCAGTATTTGCGGAAGATCGTGCACCTGTCGATGGTCGATTGCGCCGGCTTCGGGAGCGACAAGAAGTCGCGCCGCATCGCGGGGCTCGATCGGGTGCTGGGCAATCGACGCGCTCGGAAGCGCATAGTCGAAATCGTCCATCCGTAACCCGGAGTGGGGACGCGGCGACTCATAAGTGTGCAGATCGTCAGTGGGCATAGCGGTGCTCGGTACCTGCTTCAGTCGAAGAGTCGACGATCCGGCGGCACCTCGGAATCATCGGCCCAGAGCGCAACCCCGAACTCAGGCGGGACCGGCAAACCAAGGTGCTCCCAAGCCGCCGGCATCGCCACCCGTCCCTTCGGTGTCCGCTTGAGCAGACCCATCTGGATGAGGAATGGCTCGTACATCGACTCAAGGGTCTCGGCGTCCTCCCCAACACTGATCGCCAGCGTGGACAAACCAGCCGGGCCGCCGCCGAACCTGGTGGTGAGCGCCCGGAGAATCGCCCGGTCCACGCGATCAAGACCAAGCTCGTCGATGTCAAAGACCGCGAGTCCGGCACGCGCCGCTTTGAGGTCGATGACCCCGTCGGCCCGGACCTCGGCGTAGTCGCGGATGCGCCGCAACAGACGGTTGGCAATGCGAGGAGTGCCCCGGGACCGCCGGGCGATCTCGTGGGCCCCGTCGGCGGCAATCGTGACGTCGAGGATTCGAGCAGCCCGTTCGACAATCAGCCGAAGATCGTCAACGCCGTAATAATCGAGGCGGGCCGTATGCCCGAAGCGGTCCCGAAGCGGACCCGTGATCAACCCCGCCCGGGTGGTGGCGCCGATCAGGGTGAAGGGCTGCAGGTCCAACCGCAAACTCCGCGCACTCGGACCCTTGCCGAGCACAATGTCGAGCTGAAAGTCCTCCATCGCCGGGTACAGAACTTCTTCCACCGCCCGCGGGAGGCGGTGGATCTCGTCGATGAACAGCACATCGTTCTCGGCCAGGTTGGTGAGGATCGCCGCCAGGTCTCCGGCCCGTTCAAGCGCGGGCCCCGACGTGATGCGAAAGCCGACGCCCATCTCGATGGCGACGATGGCGGCTAGCGACGTTTTTCCCAACCCGGGAGGCCCGGCGAAGAGCAGGTGGTCAGCGGCCTGACCACGTTTGCGAGCCGCCTCCAACACAATGCCCAGGTGCTCTTTGAGCTGTGGTTGCCCCACAAACTCAGCGAGGCGGCGCGGACGAAGGCTCTCGAGACCTTCGTCGTCGACACCTTCGATCTCCGGCATGGACATCGTTTTACATTCCCGTCGACAGCAGCGTGAGGGCCTGCTTCAGCAGGACCGACGAGTCGGTCGCATCGCTCGGCAGTCGACGGATCACGCCCCGGATCTCGTCGCTGCCGTAGCCGAGACCGGCGAGCGCGGCGCGAACGTCGGACTTTGGATCGGCTGCGCCGGAGGGAACCGCGGAGAGCCCGGCCGCTTCACTGGCCGCGGCAATTGCGCCGTCGTAGTCGTTGAGATCGGCGAGCTTGCTCTTCAGTTCGATGAGCAAGCGAGCCGCGGTCTTTTTCCCCACGCCCGGCACGGCGGTGAGCGCGTCGACATCGTCGGTGGCCAACGCAGTGCGCAACGCGTCGGGGGTGAGCATGTTGAGGATCGAGAGCGCCAGCGACGGGCCGACTCCATGGGCGGTCAGGACCAGCTCGAAACACGTGCGGTCGTCGCGGGTGGCAAAGCCATAGAGGGTGATGGCGTCTTCGCGCACGCTGGTGTGGACGAACAGAGTGACCTCAGCGCCGTTCGGCCCGTTGAGCAGACGGGCGAGTTGTCCGGTGGGCACGGTCACCCGGTACCCAACACCCTGCACGTCGACGGTGATTTCGCCTTTGGCCGTGCGGTCGACAACTGCACCGCGCAGGTAGCCGATCATGATGCCCGTCCCTTGGCCCGTGGCGCGGCGTGCGGGGTCGCCTTCGGCGTCGCAACTGGGGCCGCGGCCAGCCTCACGCCACCGAACGAGGTGGCCACCCGGGCGTTGCCGAAGCCTCCATCGGTCGCCCCGCCGAGTGGTGACCGCATTGTCATGCGCGCATACGATGCGAGGCTCAGGTGATGCACGGCAAGGGCGAGCGCATCGGCGGCGTCGAAGGGCTGCGGCAGTTCGGCCAGGTGCAGGGTTCGAGCAACCATGGCCTGGGTCTGTTTCTTCGCCGCCGCGCCATCGCCGGTGATGGCCAGCTTTACTTCGTTCGACGTGTATTGGGCGACGTCGCAGCCGAACTCGTCGGCCGCCGCCAGCGCCAGCCCACTCGCCTGCGAGACCCCAATGGCGGTACGCACGTTGGTCTGGAAAAAGACTCGCTCGACGACGACCACGTCGGGCCGATGGGTGGTGATTAGCGCCACCAGCTGACGGTGGAGGTCACGCAGGCGTCGAGGATGGGGATCGCCGACAGCGGTCGCAAGAACCCCATGGCAGACGGCCTCCAGTCCGGCGCGCGTCCGACGGACGCCGCCAAAACCACAGCGAGTGAGACCGGGATCGATTCCGAGCACGAACATTCGTTCGCCACCTTAGCAACCGGGAAGCACTCCGCAGGGCATCCCTGTTCAGGCTGTCGTTGTCCTCAACGACGACGGATGCCGGTCACGGTGGCCAGAATGCGCTCGCCGGCGGGGGGACCGAGGGCCAAGGTCCCGGCCACGGCGGCGGACCCGGTTTCGTCGGCATCGATCCCGTCGGCGTTCACCAAATGGGTGGCCTCGGCCACATGAGCGTCGGTGATGACGATCGGCCATCCCCCGCTTACCAGCATCGCCCGCACAAGCGCCGCCCAGTCATAGGCCTCGTCGTCGAGAATCCCCGTGGCGAGACTGTGCGGGTTGGCCCACGGCGCCATTACCCCTGATCGGTGCGTTAAGGCCCACTGCATCGCCGCTTCGACAGCACTGCGGGCTTCGGGGACCACGAGTGCTGCGGCAGCCACGTCATCACCATCGTCGAGAAGGTCAGGGTGGCCGAGGGTGGTCAACGCCCGGGCGGCAACGGTCCGCCACGCAGCCATCAGGGGCGCACACCCTTCGGCCTGCACGCAGTGCAACATCGGGAGACGATCGATCGCCGCCAGACCGCGGGCATCACGAAGTCCACGCCACACCCCCGAGGCCCAGGCCCCACCCCCGACCTGGATCATCAGCCGATCAGGGACACCGAGCATGGCGAAGCCGTCGGCCAGCTCGTGGCCAGACGTAGCTCCCCCGTCGATGGCGAAACCGTTCTCGGGGCCCTGAACGGTGAAGGGCAGCGCCCCACCGGCGACCGCCTCGTGAAAGCGATGCAGGCACGGATCACCCGGGGGATCTTCGTCGCGACGGGGACACTCGATGATTCGCGCCCCAAGGGCGCGGAGCTGATGCAGGACCACCGGGTTGGCCCATGTGGGAACAAACACGTGAATCGGCCGAGCGGCGGCGCGCGCCAAAGTGGCGGCGGCGAGGGCGGCGTTGCCACACGAGGCAATCGCCAGCGGAATCCGCTTCGCCACCTTGCGCACCTCAAGATGAAGAAGGATGGCCATGAGATGGCGCGCTTTGTGCGACCCCGCCACGCCGGCCGTGTCGTCACGGGCCCACACGTCGGCACCGGTGGCGGCCGACACCTCGTCGAGCGGACGGAGCGGGGCGACGGAGAACCCGGGGCCACCGTGGCGTGGCAACGCGCTGCCGAGGCGATCGACGAGACGGAGGTACTCGGTCTCGGTGCCACCCATCGCGGCGTGCAAGTGGTAGCTGTGCTGCAGGCTTCGGTACCGTAGGAACGGATCGGTCGACGTGTCGTCGGGCCACGCACGAACCCCGGCAAGCACGGGATCCCAGGCGAGCACGTGGTCCACGTCTCTCGCCCGGTCGGCCTGTGGGCATCGGTACGGCGGCGGACCGCCAATGTCGGTCGGATCCACCGTCGTTGCGCATCCGGCGCAGCGCAGCAGGGTGTTCACGTTCATGTCAGTCGACCCATCGACGCCCCGCATCTTCGGCCGACACGCAACGCAACCGAATCATGTCACGAACGCAGTGCCGCCGTCTGGGCGTTGAACTCCACGATGCGCTCGTCCCACACCGGCACCAGGTCGCGCAGGGAGGTCCACCACGACTGTTCTTTGCGAGCGGAGAAGTCGGCGAACGATGTGCCCTGCTGCTCGACCCAGGTGTAATACCCGAGGTTGAAAATACGTTCGCGGTCGAACTCGGTGAGTTGGATCATGTTGTCGCGGTCGACGGATTGGAGGTAGCGACCGGCCACTTCGGCGGCATCGACGGCTCCGAAACCCGACGCATAGTCGCGGGCCAAAAACTTCTCTCGCTCGCTCGGGTACAGCTCCGAGCCGTCGGTGGCGACCGTGATGATCACGTCTTCGGCACCCATACGAAACTCCTTGGCCAGTTTGATGGCGCCGATCGTGTTGCAGATCGCGGAGTAGCCGAAGTGGGTGAGTTGCTCGATGACCGCTCCGGGCACGCCCAGACGGTCGCGAAGGTGGGCCATGCCGGCGGCGGTATTGAACAAGATGTCGAGGTTGTCGGTGGCTCTGTCGCTCACGGCGATTACGGCGTCGGTGTTCATAACGTTGTGGATCAGTGGAATGTGCTTGTCGCCAATGCCCTGGATGTTGTGTTCGCCGAACCCGTTTTTCAACATCGTCGGACACTCGAGGGCTTCGAGCGCAGCGATCTGCGTTCCGTAGTGTTCCTTCAGGTAGTCGCCGGCGCCGATCGTGCCGGCCGACCCGGTAGCGCTGGTGAACCACCGCAGGCGCGGATGGGCACTCGAGGGCATTTGGGCGGCGACGTGTTCAAACACCGTGGCGAGGGCCCGACCCGTCACGTGGAAGTGACCGAGGTAATTGGCGAACTCGCTGAATTGGTTGAGGATCACATTCTGCGGATCCTTGGCCAACTCGTTACACGTGTCGTAGATCTCTTTAACGTTCGACTCGGTGCCGGGTGTGCGGACCACGTCGGAAGGGTCCTCGGTCCATTGGGCCAGCCAATCGAAGCGCTCCTTCGACATGCCTTCGGGGAGGACCGCGGTGCCGCGACAAGCCATGAGACGCGAGATCGCGACTCCCCCGCGCGCGTAGTTTCCCGTTGATGGCCAGATCGCTCGCTGCGAGGTGGGATCAAACTGTCCGGTGACGAGCCGCGGGGCAAGGACCGCGTAGGCCGCTTGGACCTTATGGGCACGAATCATCGGGAACTTGTTGCCCAACATGACCACGATGGTGGCGTCGACGCCGGTGAGCGATGGAGGCAGCACGACATGGACCGGAACGTCGACCCGGCTTTTGCGATCGGCCCCGTTGAACCAGTTGACCCGCCACAGGTTTCGGTTATCGGCGGCATCGGGATCCACGCCATTGAGCGACGAGACCGTGCCCGACGGCTGCAAGGTCGGATCCGCCACCTGGGCAAAGGTCGGCATCACGATGCCCTGCTCAGCGAAGCGACGCACGGCCCGGTCGTAGGAGGCCTGGTCGACCATTTCCGACGTGAGTCCGAGTCGAAGATCGGTGCTGAGGGTGCGGGGCTGGGCGGTGGCGGTACTCACATCAATCATCCTGGTACGGGCTCGTGGCTTTACAAAATGTTCACCGCAAATCGTAGCGAACGCGGACCGAGGGCACCGGCTCCGCCAAGCGGAATCAATGCCCTCGGTCGCCATCAATCTGGTGCGGGAACTACAGCTTCTTCGTCTTGTCGATGAACTCGTTGGTGTAGATGTCGGCCGGCGTGAGACCCGCCTTGGGCGGCGAACCGAGCTTGGTGTAGATCGGCGTGGCCTTGGTGATCAGGTCAGCCACGCGGGCTTCGTCGAACGTGCCGAACACCCCGTCGGGGCTGTTGGCAATGAGACCGTCATCGACCATGGTCTTCACGGCGTAGTCGGCGACACCCTGGCTGTAGACCCAGCCGTTGTTGTACTGCTTGACCAGTTCGAGCACGAGGGTGTTGGTCTTGGCCGGGCTCTTCAGGTAGTCAATGGTGGCCTGCTGGATAATCGGCACCAGCTTCTTGAAGCAGTCGGCGTACTTGGCGATGTTCTCCGGCTTGGTGGCAATCGACTCGGCATAGTTGTTCCAGCCGGCGTCATTGATATAGGCGTACTTGACCGGCTTGCTCCACTCCTTGATCTCGTTTTTGTAGATGTAGGGCTCTGCGGAACCGAAGATCTGCGAGGCCGACTTGCCCTGATCGGCCACGAACAGGGCCGGCGAACCGTCGTAGTTTCCGTCGACCTGGTCCTTGCTCAAGATGCCCTGGCTGGTGAAGTAGTCCATGTAGGCGGCGCCCGAGAAGTAGCGCACTTTTGCCCCCGTCTTGCCGAGGTCAGCAATGGTCTTCACGTCGGGGTACACCGAAGGATCCCACATGATGGCCTGGGGGTTCTTCTCAAACGGAGACAGAATCGCCTTGGTCGGATTCTTCGCAGAAAGCTGAATCGCTTCGTCGGTGTAGACGTATCCGAGGAGGATGTTCGAGTCCTGATACATCTGCGAGGTCACGGTTTGGAAACCAATGGCCGGACCGCCAGACCGGACTTCGATCTTCACGCCCGTGTCCACGCCGGCGGCCAGCAGGTCGCCAACCACCAGCTTCTTGTCGGCGTTGATGGCGGGATTCGGCCCGAACATTTCGTAGAGGAAGCCGTGCTCGGCCTCGGGATTCCAGTCGGTCTGGAAGGTGATCGTGTCGGGGCAGACTCCCTTCAGACTCACGTCGGCGGCCGGAGCTGCGGCCGGAGCAGCAGTCGTTTCGGCCGCTGGCGCCGCAGTTGTTTCCGCCGCCGGAGCGGCCGTGGTCTCGGCCGCCGGTGCGGCGGTGGTCTCGGCCGCGGCGGCGGTCTCCGCCGGTGCGGCAGTGGTGTCAGCGGCTTTGTCGGAGCTGCAGCTGGCGAGCGCCAGGGCAGCGGCCACCGGGGCGGCGATGAGGACGGATTTCCATTGAGTACGCAAGCGATGCTCCTTCGGGAGGGGTGTGGCAGGTGTGGGTGTGGTGCTGCGGGAAGAGCGGGTAGAGGGAGAAACCTGTGTGGCTAGCGGGTCGATTCGTACCAATGGCCGATGATCTTTTCGGACAACCACGTGAAGAACACGAAGACAACGATTCCGATGATGGCGGCGATGAGGACCGCCCCGTACATCGCTTCGTTCTGCAGCCGGGAGCGGAAGTTGTCAATAAGGATGCCAATTCCCGGCTTGCCTTGACGAAAGAACGTATCGCCCACGACCGCACCGATGACGGAGAGCCCGGCGGCGATTTTCAACCCGGCGAACATCGCCGGCAGCGCAGCCGGGAACTGGAGCTTCGTCAGCCTCGTCCACCGAGAGGCCTTTCGCAACGTGAAGAGGTCGTGCAGCGACTGCTCAGCCGACAGCAGTCCGAAGAGCGTGTTCGACACGATCGGGAACAGCGAGATGATGATGCAGACGATCACTCGGGCCTTGAAATTGAAGCCGAAGAAGACGGCGAGCAGCGGCACGAACGCCAGAATCGGCACGGCCTGCAGCGCTACGAGATAGGGAAACAGCGACTTCTCGATCCACTTTGCCTGGCTCATCAGAACCGCGAGACCAACGCCGAGCGCAATGGCGATAACGAGCCCGAGGAAGGCCACCCGAATACTCAAGACGGTCGCCGCCACCAACTGATCGCGCACCTGCACGTTGGTTATGGATTCGTGAATCACCCGGTGCGGCGGCGGGAGCAGGAACTGCGGCTTGGAGAACAGGTTTTCCAGTCCCCAGAACGACATCAGGTACCAGAGGCCGATGAACAGACCGAACACGGCGACGGGAAGAGACCGGAAGAGGGCCGTTCGGTTGCGGTCCGGTCGCCCCGCTTCGCTCGCCGTGTCGACCCCCAGAAACGTGCTCATGCGTGTGCTCCACGAAGCGCGTGGGAGACCTCGCCGCAGAGCTCGGCAAACGATGGATCGAAGCGCAACTCCGGAGATCTCGGGTACGCGAACGGCACGTCGAAGTCGCCGACAATTTCACCGGGTCGTCCGGACATCACGATCACCCGGTTGGACAGGAACACCGCCTCGGCGATCGAGTGGGTGATGAATAGAGCGGCAAAGCGCTGGCGCTGGAAGAGCAGTAGTAGCTCATCGTTGAGACGCTCCCGGGTGATCTCATCGAGCGCGCCGAAGGGCTCGTCGAACATGAAGACCTTCGGGTTCATGACCAACGCCCGGGCCAGCGAGCAGCGCATCCGCATCCCGCCGGAAAGCTGCTTCGGATACTTGTCCTCGAATCCCTGGAGCCCCACGAGCTCGATGACGTCGGTCGCCATCCGACGACGATCGTCTTTGTCCACCCCGCTCAGTTCGGCCATGAGTTCCACGTTGCTCTGGACCGTCCGCCACTTGAGCAGCGTGGCATCTTGGAAGACGTAGCCAAGACTCTCGCGGTCAACGGTGACCGACCCGCTCGTGTGTCGCGTGAGGCCCGACGCAACGCGCAGCAGCGTCGACTTGCCGCATCCCGATGGACCGACAACGGTCACGAATTCACCGGCCTTGACCGTGAACGTGGCGTTTTTCAGAGCGAGTGTTCCATCGGGGAACTGCATGGACACGCCGTCGAATCGCAGCGCCGGCTCTGGTGCTGCGCCGTCGCTCGTTCGCGCCCGAGTCGTTGCCAGATCTGTCATCAGTGCATCACCATTCCCCCGGAGACGTTCATCGCCTGACCGGTGCAGTAGTCGGAGTCGGTCGAAGCGAGGAACAGCGCGGTGCTCGACACGTCGGTGGGCCGGGCGAGCCGGGTGAGGGGCGATTTCGCTGACCATGTCGCCACCATCTCGTCCGTTCGCGTGGCGGCGCCCATTTCGGTCAGCACGTATCCGGGACAGATGCAGTTCACGTTGATCCCGTGGACACCGAACTCCATGGCGCTGACACGAGTAAACGAAATGACCGCCGCCTTCGACGCGCAGTAGTGCGCCTGGTTCGGGCTCCCGAGCTTGCCGCCCATAGACGCCATGTTGATGATTTTGCCAGCGCACATACGATCTCCACGGCCCTGGGCGATCATCTGTCGCACGGCCACCTGCGTGGTGAACAGCATCG
>JAYSTV010000115.1:0-1680 GCA_043719425.1 Acidimicrobiia bacterium
GCGCCGATGGCGTCGCCGATGCGCTCCTCCAACGACGGGTCCCACGTGGCCCCGCGGGCCATGCTCACCGGGAACGCCGTCTTCTCGCCGATCACGCAACCTCGGGGACCGTCGGAGAACTGGAGGCCGGGAATACCGAGGCGCTCGACAACGGCGGCCGGAAAGGTCCGCTGGTGATACCCGCCGGTGGCCATTTCGGCGAGACCGGCCCACGCGTCGAGGTCGCCATCGAGACAGCCGAGCTTCTCCGACAAGGTCATGAGACCAACGAGCGCCGTGGCCTCCTCACGATGATCGGCGAACTCGTCGTGGACCCGGCGGACGGCTTCGGAAAAGGGCGTCGTCATGAGACCCAGGTTCTCACGCCAAGATGAATGCCATGACGCACGTCTCCGAGATCTTCGACCCCTCGCGTTGGACGGAGGTGCCGGGCTTTTCGTTCACGGATATCACCTATCACCGGGCGGTCGATCAGGGGACGGTCCGCGTGGCCTTCCATCGGCCCGAGGTCCGCAACGCCTTCCGGCCGCATACCGTCGACGAGCTCTATACCGCGCTCGAGCACGCGCGCATGACGAGCGATGTCGGCTGCGTGTTGCTCACCGGCAACGGTCCATCAGCGAAGGACGGCGGGTGGGCCTTCTGCTCTGGCGGCGATCAGCGCATCCGTGGCCGCGACGGCTATCGCTATGCCGAGGGCGAGACCGCGTCGACTATCGACCCGGGCCGCGCCGGCCGTTTGCATATCCTCGAAGTGCAGCGCCTGATTCGCTTCATGCCGAAGGTGGTGATCTGCGTGGTGCCCGGGTGGGCGGCCGGCGGGGGGCACTCGCTGCACGTGGTCAGCGACCTCACGATTGCGTCACGCGAGCATGCCCGGTTCAAGCAGACGGACACCGACGTCGGTTCGTTTGACGGCGGCTACGGCAGCGCCTACCTCGCCAAGCTTGTGGGCCAGAAGTTCGCCCGCGAGATCTTTTTCCTCGGCCGAGAGTACTCAGCCGAGGACATGCATCGCATGGGTGCCGTCAACGCCGTGGCTGATCACGCTGAGCTCGAAAACGTGGCACTGGAGTGGGCGAAGGAGATCAATGGCAAAAGCCCGACGGCGCAACGCATGGTCAAGTATGCCTTGAACCTCTCCGACGACGGACTCGTTGGCCAACAGCTCTTCGCCGGCGAAGCCACCCGCCTGGCCTACATGACCGACGAAGCCGTGGAGGGCCGCGACTCCTTCCTGGAAAAGCGAGCCCCCGACTGGACCCCCTTCCCCTGGTACTACTGAGCCTCAGTCGAAGACGGTCTTCAACGAATGGTCGATCCACAACGATCCGCCGGTACGACACAGCGATCGTATGAGCGCTTCCCTGTTCGGCCAACCGGCGACGAGCTCATCGGCCACGCCACCCTGGTAGTCCGACTCGACGAAGCCCGGTGCCATCGTGGCGCCGAACACGCCGAACGTACCGCCGGGCACGAGTGAGGCCCCCATCCAGACGCCAGCCGCGATCACGACCTGGAGCTGCTCGCCGGCCAGCACATCGCGACCGAGAACCGTTGTGGCCGACGAGCCGTCGGGGTGGAGGAGCAACAGCGACACGGCGCCGCCATACGCCGCATGCCAGATCTCCGTGGACGGGAGTCGATGCATCGCCGAGAACGAGTCAGGCTCGTCGGTGA
>JAYSTV010000116.1:0-1679 GCA_043719425.1 Acidimicrobiia bacterium
GGACTGGGCTCAGGTCATGCTCAACAGCATCCATCCGCTTCTTGCGCTTGCGAGTTGCTCGCGCCTTTCGAGTTCGACTGACGGCCATCAGCGCAGCAGCGATTTGGCGAGCGTCAACGGATTGCCGGTTGCAAGGCGACGCTGCAGGCGGGGCGACATGTTGCGGAAGACCTTCCACATCACGCCAGCCAGCTCGGACGAGCCCGCCTCGCCGCCGAGATAGACTTGCGCCGTCTGGGGACCGAGCCGGAAAAATGCATCGAAGAACGACCGGAGGTCGCGCTGGTCCATGGTGAGGACCCGATCAAGGCCGTAGCTCTCCAGCCGACGCGCCTGCACCCGGTCGTCACTCCAGATCGCCTTCCAGGCGGAGCGGGAGACCTCACCCAGATTGGCCCGGTCAGACGAGAGAGTGTCGGCCAACGCGCTGGCAATCCGGGGCGCCGATCGAAGCGAAGCAGCGACCGAGTACCCGGTGGCCGGGTGCACAAGCGACGCGGCTGCGCCGAGGCCAATCGTGCGTTGCGTTCTCTCGGGTAGGGAAACATCCATAGGAAACGAAACCCGCTCAACGGCGTGCACCTTCGTGATCACAACACCATCAGCGCGCATACGATCGCAGAGTCGGCGTTCGAGTTCGTCGAAACCGAGGGCTGGTCGACTGGCCAGCGCGGTCTCCTCGATCAGCCAACGCTCACCGATCGGAAGGGTGTAGGCAAACGACGGCACGGCGCGATCCGGTCCACGCCAGTCCATCAGCGTGCAAGTGTCGGCCGGGAGCGGGGGACGATCGAGCTCAGCAACGACGCCATAGGCCACCTGGAAGGCGGATGGCGGCGACGAGGCTTCTCGGGTCACGAACGGTGAGGCGGCACCGGTCCCGTCGAGAACCACGCGGGCGCGTATGTCCTTACCGCGAGCGAGCCCGATCGTCGCCCCCGACGCATCGTGCGTCACGGCTGTCGCTTGTCCTTCTCGAACTGCGAAGGCGCCCGTCTCGGCTGTCCCTTGCAGTGCGGAGGACAACGAGAGATTCTCGAACCGGCCGTAGGCGCGACCGGCAAACTGATGGCGATCACCAATGGCGTTCACCCTCGAAAAGGTCTGTGCCCATATGTTCGCGCCACCGACCAAGCGGGCTACCGACGTATCCACCTGGTCGACCCACGTGCCGTAGGTGTTGGGCCACGGGGCCGACGGTTCCGGGGCCACGAGGATTACCGACAGGCCGGTCGGCGCCAGCGCCGCGGCTGCCGCCCATGCGGCTGGCCCGGAGCCGAGAATGGCAACGTCCGGTCCCCGACTCACCCCACCATTGTGGCGTGCGCCGGGTGATTCTCGTGCCCGGAGTCGCTCCGGGAGCGACCGAACCCACAATCATCCGGCGGGATGTGCCCTAGCTGGGCTGACGGATGACGTTCAGCTGGTTCATCGCTCTGCTCGATCGTTGCCCTAGCTGGGCTGACGGATGACGTTCAGCTGGTTCATCGCCATCAAGTCACGAAACTGGTTCTCCATACCCTTTGGCGATCCGTCGAGGAACAGCACGTTGCCCTGACCGTTCTCGGCCACGTGCCGCACCGCCTCGGTCCACATGGCAAAGAGGATGAGCGCCGTGTCGACGTTTTGCGCCTCAAGCTGTTTGGCCGATTCCGCCAGACCCTTGGCCACTTCCTCGC
>JAYSTV010000117.1:0-4098 GCA_043719425.1 Acidimicrobiia bacterium
GCGTGGAGTTGGCCCTCGAGACCGGCCACGAAGTCGGCCCGCACGAGCCGACGGAATCCGTGCCATCCGCTGACCGCAGGAACCTGCGAGACGACGCAGTTCACTCGTTTGTCGACGGCCCCCACGACCAGCACGTGGGCTCCGCTGTAGCTCGAACCCCAGACCCCGATCCGGGTTCCGTCGGTCCCGTCGAGACCCGAGGCAAACGTGACGGCATCGGAGTAATCCCTGATCTGCAACCACGGATCGATCTCCTGGCGAGGCTCTCCCTCGCTCGCGCCAAAGTTCCGGTGGTCGTAGACGACGCTGGCGAATCCCGCTTTCGCGAACGCTTCGGCGTACTTGTCGAGGTACATCTCCTTCACCGCCGAAAAACCGTGAGCCATCACGATCGTGGGGTGCGGGCCGGGGCCATCGGGTACGTAGTGCCAGCCACGAAGTTTGGTCCCGTCCGTTGTGTCGAACTCGATGTCCGTTCGCATCGTGGTCCGTCCTTTCCTGTTTCTCGTCGAGGTTTTAGACCGGCGCGTGAGCAGAGCCGTGCGTGCAGTAGTACCGTCCGGGACCTTGCAGTTCCCTTGCAGCCGTCCTCGGGAGCAACAACACCAGGGAGCGAAGCATGCGCTACCGAATCCTGGGGCCTCTCAATTTTGAGGACGGCCCGAGTCCGACCCGGGGACAGCAGGCGCGTCTCCTCGGAACCTTTCTGCTTGACCCGGGTCGCATCCTCTCCAACGTCCATCTCGCTGAGTGGGCCCTCGGGGAGGAACGGCGTCATGAAGGGGCGCAGGTTCACGTCCTCGTCGCTCGACTTCGGCGCCAGCTTCGGGAGGGCTCGATGCCCGGTTTCATCCACACCGAGTCGACCGGGTACCGATTCGAGATCGACGCCGACCACATCGACCTGACGAGGTTCGAGGCGATGATCAAGCGAGCCTCGGTGGTTCGTGCCACCGATAGCGCCGGATCTCGCGCAGCGTTGTCCGACGCTGTCGCGCTGTGGCGGGGCGACGTTCTCGCCGGTGACGGATTCGAGTCGCACCCGGTTGTCGCTCGCGTGACCGAGGCACTGTCAGACGCCGTGGAAGAGCAGTTTCTGATCGACCTCGAGCTGGGCGAACTCGGTGGCTCGTTACCGCAGGTCGTGGCGGCCAGTCGTCGAAGGCCGGAGCGCGAGCGACTTCGAGTGTTGGCGATGGTTGCGCTCCACGAAGCGGGTCGCCAAACAGAGTCGCTGGCGCTGTTTCATGACGCCCGTTTGCACTTTGCGAGCCTGGGCATCGAGCCGGGCGCGGCCCTACAGGAGGCCGAGGTCGATGTGCTCCGACACGATCTTGCGCGAACCCTCGCTCGGCTCCTCCCCAATCGGCGCGGAGTTGACCGTGCGCACCGTCTCCCGACCGCGATCGGCCGGGTCACCCCGGCTCGTATGGTGCCGCAGTTTGCCTCGAGCTTCGTTGGGCGGACGCAGCTTCTCGCGCACGTTCGCGCCGAGCTGTTGGTGCCCGGGTTGGTCACGGTGTTCGGACCGGGCGGGGCTGGGAAGACACGTCTTGTCTGCGAGGCGTTGACAAGAGATGACTCCGTCGACGGCAGTGCCGTGTGGTTCGCCGAACTTGCCTCACTCCCGACCGACGTGGCGTTGTCGCAGCATCTCGCCTCGCTCTTCGATATCCGCGTCCCGGCCGGCTGTGACCCACGGAACGAACTTCTTGACTCGTTTCGCGACGCCCGCGGCGTCCTCGTGCTCGACAGTTGTGAGGCCGTTCGTGAGGCGGTGACGGTACTTGTCGAATACCTGCTCCGAAACTGCCCGTTTCTGACGGTTGTGGCGACGAGCCGATCCGTGATTGGGCTGGCCGCGGAGCGACTCATCGAGGCCTCGCCCCTTACCCGAGCCGAGGGCGTCGAGCTGTACTCCCATCGAGCGATCGATACCGACTCCACGTTTCGGCTGAGCGCCGACGACGCTGCCGTTGTCGAACGCCTCTGCGACCGCCTTGACGGATTACCGCTGGCTGTCGAGCTCGCTGCCGCCCGTATCAAAACCTTCACGCCCTCGGAACTCCTTGTTTACTTCGATGAGCGGTTCGCGCTGCTCACGACAGAGCGAGTTGGGGCTCATCGACATCGCAGCCTTGAGGCCACGATCGCCTGGTCCTATGCGTTGCTCGACGAGACACAACGACGCACGTTGCGACAACTGGCCGCCTTCGCCGGGCCCGTCGACTTCGCCGTGGTGGAGTCGGTCTGGGTCGACGCGGCAACAACGCGTGCCTCGCTCCTCAAGGCGCTGACGGAACTTGTCGACCGATCGATGGTGTCGACATCGCGACGCGGCACCGCAACGAGCTATCGACTCCTCGACAACATCCGAACGTTCGCCCGCGATCGAGCGGCCGAGCGCGGCGATCTTGACGAACTTCGTCGCCGTCATGCCATGGAATTTGCGGCCCGAGCGTCGACCGTCCGGACATCGCTCCGAGGAGCCCACGAGACCGAAGCAGTACGAACGCTCAATGCCTTCTGGCCCGAATTGCGCGCCGCAGTCGCATGGTGCGTCGAAGCGAAGGAGCCGTCGATCGCCATCGCCTTGGTCGGAGGGTTCGGCTTCGAAGCGGTGTTCCGAGAACGTCGCGAACTCGTCGACTGGACGGAACAAATCCTCACCATCCCTGGCCTCTTCGAGTGCTCTGGTGCCGACGAAGTGCTCGGCACGGCGGCGATGGCCGACTGGGGGTTCGGCAACTTCGATCGCGGCTGGCAGCGCGCGCAACACGCAGTCCTCCTCCATCGAAAACACGCAACGCCCCCAACCCCGGACGTGCTCGGCGCGTATCCGCTTCACGAGGCGATGAGGGGTGATGTCGCTCGGGGCCTAGCCACGTTGCAGGACCACGAAGTCGAAGCGGTCGCCGGCAGTGTCCGCTTCTCTGAGGCCCACTTGCTTTGCTGCCAGGCCATGGCCCACGCCTACACCGGACGTCCCGAGATTGCCGAGCCTCTGCTCAAACGGGCGGCAGCAATCGCGGACACGTTGGCCAATCCGCTGCTGCAAACGATCGTTGCCTTCACCCGAGCGATCGCCGCGCTCGACGATGACCCGGCGCGTGCCGTCGAACTTGCCGGGCAGTCCTTGCAGTTGGCTGCTTCGGTCCGGGCGACGTGGTTCGAGACGGCTTCGATGAACTATCTCACCGCCGCCCTTGCGCGCGTCGGCGACATCGGTGTGGCGGTCTCACAGCTCGATGAAACGCTTGACCGCCTGCTGCACGGGTCTGCGTCGCAGAGTGCAGCCAACACGCTGCGAAACGCCGTCGTCGTTCTGGACCGACTCGGAGTTCCGGAACGGGCCGCGCCGGTCGTGGGGTGGCTGGAGCAAACCCGGTCGGCCATACCGGGAACACCCGGGATGCGGAATCACCCGGCCTTGTTGGCCGAGCGACTCCGCCTGGAGCTCGGCGAGACTCAAGCGAACGAACTGATCAAATCCGGATCGTTGCTTTCCTTGGAGCAGGTCGTTGCCCTGGCGCAGGAGCAACTCGCAGCTTCGGCGTAGTCGGATGGGCGGAGGAACGCCGTACGTGAAGTAGGTGGCACCGACGAAGGTCGATGCGGCTAGTAGACGAAGGTCGTATGTCAGGCCTCCTGGGTTCGGCCTCGTCAGGTGCCCCGGTAGGAGACGAGACGCGACGAAGGCAAGAGCGCGCAAGGAATCTTCGTCGACGAGGTCAGCCTCGTCGAGAAGCCGAACGACCTCACGCCGCACCGGTTGACTTGCCGTGACCGGCATCGCCCGCGAGCGTGGCGATCACCCGTTGGCCAGCGGGTTCGGCGTTCGCGACCAATCGGGCGACTGCTGTCGCCAGGGCTGATCGTTGAGCGTCGTCAACGAGGGGCGGTTCCATCATCAACACCGGAACACTACGTCTGCATTCGATCATCTATCGCACAGCGGCGGGACAACCTCATGATTGTTATCCGATCTTCGGTGGTCGTCAATCAGAGAATTCACCGATCGTAGAAAGCGGTGATTCACCTGATGTCAGATCCTGTCGGCTCTCGTAGGTTGACCTCGCCGAAGGAGCTCGAACGAAG
>JAYSTV010000118.1:0-4091 GCA_043719425.1 Acidimicrobiia bacterium
AACGTTGACGCATTGGCGGCGGCGGGAACGACGTATCGGCGATGTCATCCGCAGTCGGTGGTGTGCATGCCGTCGCGGTCCACGATCATCACCGGACAACACGTGTCCACGCACGGAGTCTGGATGAACGGCGTGGCGTTGCCGGTCGACGCGCCAAGCATTGCTCGGGTGCTCAACGAGGCGGGCTACCGCACGGCGATCTTCGGCAAAGCCCACTTTGAGCCGTTCTTTGATCTCTTCGGTCGGTATCGCGAAAACGCTCTCGCCCGCGAAGGCAGCACCGGTCCCCACCGCGGGTTCGATCACCTCGAACTGGCCACGCACGGCCCGACGGGGTCACTCCACTACGCCATGTGGCTGCGGGCCAACCACCCCGAAATGGCCGCTGGCTTCTATCCGGTGCTCGACGATCAGTTTCAAGTCAACGCCGCCGGAGGTGGCGACACCGGGGCGCCGCAGGTAAAGAGCAACCCGGTCGCCCGCGAGGCGTATCACACCGACTGGGTGGCCGACCGAGCGATCGCCTGGCTGGATTCCCTCGACCCGAACGCGGACTGGTTCTGCTGGGTCTCGTTCCCCGACCCCCACCATCCCTGGAACCCGCCGGCGTCGGAGCGCCATCGCGTCGATTGGCGGGACCTCGACCACCCCGCGGGCTACATCGCGGATGCGGCGACCCGCGAACGTGTCCTCGATGCCAAACCGAGACACTGGCGTCAGTGGTACGACGGCCAACTGGTGGCCAACTTCGAGGCGCCCCCCCGATGGGTGCCCGCCACGATGACCCGTGACCAGGTGCTGGAGATCAATGCCAACGTCCACATCGAGAACGAGCTACTCGACGAAGCCATCGGTCGAGTGATGCATGCTGTTCGCGCTCGTGGCTGGGACGCCGATACCGACGTGCTCATCTCCACCGATCACGGCGAGTTCCAGGGGGACTTTGGGCTGATGTTCAAGGGCCCGTACCACGTAGATTCTCTCCTTCGCATTCCGTTGATCTGGCGCCCCGCTCCGTCATCAGTGGCCGCCGTCGACGGTGCTGGGGGTGCTGGGAGTGCTGGGGGTCGTATGGGCGCGCGTGACCAGGCCATCGACACCCCGGTCGGGCTCGTCGATCTGGCCCCGACGATGTGCGAAATCGCCGGCATCGCGCCACCTCCGTGGATGGAGGGCCGGCCGCTGCCGACCACCAACGCCGCCCCGGGCCGAGAACCCCGGGTCCTCACCGAGTGGGATTCCTCGCTCTTTGGCGTCTCGATGGCGTTGCGAACGATTTGTCGTGACGGCTGGCTGGCCACCACCTACCTGCCCGGAACCGTCCACGACGGCACCGAGGGAGAGTTGTACAACTTGGCCGACGACCCCCTTCAGCAGGTGAATCGCTGGGGGGATGAAGCGGTGTCGGGGGTTCGCTCCGATCTCGTGGCCGACCTGCGAGACGCGCTCGCGCCCCCCGACTCGCGATCTCGCCGACCCCTGGTTGCCCCGGTATGACAATTTTCGGTTCGGCCCAGGGAAATCCCCGGTTCGGGCCTCATGGCGGGCTGAGATCTGTCGATGTAGAGGCGGTGAAGTTCTCCGAACGATCGGAGCTGGTCTGGCTCCGTGACAAGCGAGCCTGGCGCGTCGCGCTTGTGGTCGCCGCGGTCGGAGCGTTTCTCACTGGATCAACGGCCACCGGCGATCCGTCGCTCGTGGTCGTGGCGCTGCTTGCCGTGACTGTGTACCGGGTCACGCTCATGGCCGGTCGTCGCGGACTCGACCGGCGAGCGTGGCGCTGGTTTGGCATCGCCGTATCGTTCTCGGCCGTCGGGTTCATTGCCCTCACGGCTGGAGTGCCAGTCACCAATCCGGCGGTTGTGCTCGTCTTCTCGCTGACGTACCCATCCAGCGTGACCGCCCAGTACTTTTTTTGTCGGTCGCGAACGATGTCGAGCCAGGTGGGGAGCTGGTTGGACAGCGCGATCGTGGCCTCGATCGGCATTGCGATATTGCTCGCCACCGTGGCCGCCGCACCGCTGCACACGGCCCGGGGCGAACAGATTGTCGTATGGATCCTGTTCCCGGCCCTGAGCATTCTCAGCCTCTCCGCCTGCGTGTTTCTGTGCTCACTCGTCCGCTGGAGGCTCCCGAACCAGCTGGTGTTTCTGATCCTTGGGCAAACGCTGCTGGTCGGGACCGACCTCGGTCCGCTCGTTGGGCAAACGTTTCCGAGGCTGCTCACCCTCGGCACGCGACTGTCGGCGGTCGCCTACGTGTTTGCCATCGCTGCGTCGCTCGCCGACAACCGTTGGGTTGGGACCGAACACGACGAACTCCGCTTCTCTCGAGTGTTCGCCCTTCCGTGGATCGGCGCCCTGGCGGCGGTGGCGGTCATGGTCTGGCCCGGGGCATCGATGCCGGGCCGTCTTGCTGCGGCATTGGCGATTGTTCTCGTCGTGGTTCGTATTTCTCTGGCCTATGGACGAGTGCGCCTCGCCGCCGATCATCGACGCGAGGCGAGGACCGATGAGCTCACGGGACTGCCGAATCGCCGGGCGTTCATCGAATACCTCGACGAGCGGGTGGCCGCCGAGGCGCCGTCGGCCATCTTGGTGATGGACCTCGACGGCTTCAAGGAAGTAAACGACTCCCTCGGTCACCACGCCGGTGATCAACTCCTGCGCACCGTCGGCATGCGCCTCAGTCGGGTCATCGCCGAGTCCCGCGGGACCAGCCGACTGTTTCGCCTCGGCGGTGACGAGTTCGCCTGCGTGGTCGCCCTTCCGGTCGATACCTGGGCCCTCGCCCAGCAGTTGCGGACGGTGACGGCCACGCCGACGGTCATCCAGAATCAACGAATCGACCAGCGTGCCAGTATCGGCATCGCCTCATTTCCTGTTGACTCTCGAGCACCAGGCGACGTGTTGCGGCTCGCCGACGCAGCGATGTACCGGGCCAAGCAGTTGCAATCCGGCGTCGTGATCCACGACGAGGCGACGAGTGGTGACCATTCCGTGCTGCGGACGCTGGCGGCCGTTCGCGAGGCCCTCGAACTGAAGCGATTCGAGATGTTCTTTCAACCGCAGGTACGCACCGCCACGGGGGCCGTTCATGGCTTGGAGGCGTTGTTACGCCTTAGAAAAGATGGGGTGATGCTGCCCACCGATCTCATGATCGGGGCGGCGCGCACAGCCGGACTGATGCAGAAGCTCACCGACTTTGTTCTCGACGCGTCGTTTGGGGCGGCGGCCGGTATGCACCACGAGTTTCCTGATCTGATCATGTCGGTGAACGTCTCGCCGGAAGACCTTTCGTCGGGCTCGTTGGCGGAACGGGTCGTGCAAGCAGCCGCACGCCACGGTCTCGATCCTCGACTGATATGCATCGAGGTCACCGAGGAAGCGCTGCTCGACGACCCGGCTGAAGCGGCCCGGACCGTCGAGCGGTTGCGCTCACTTGGATTTGGCGTGTCGATGGACGACTTCGGCGTTGGCTTCTCGTCGCTCTCCAATCTCCGCGTGCTGGCCGTCAGTGAATTGAAGATCGATCGGGGTTTCGTTTCGGGTCTGACCCGAGATATGCGCACGGAGGCGTTGATTTGTGCCATCGCCGACCTGGCTCGCCGCCTCGGGGCGAACGTGCTCCTCGAGGGCGTGGAAACGCAGGAGGAGTTCGAGCTCGCTCGTTCATTTGGTATCGACCTTGTGCAGGGTTGGGTGTTCGCCCCTGCCCTGCCGTTCGGCGAAGTCGTGGACTGGATGCGCAAGCGGGCCGTACCGCGGCCCGGCGTCGATGACGTTGAGCTCCTTCGCCAACGCAGCATCGCCCTTTCGGGGGCCTAGTCAGGGGTCGGTTCGCGGCGGATAGTGACGGCTACCGGGAGGTGATCCGACACCGCTGCCCAACGGTCGAAATCGGCGGTAGGCGTGTGGCTTGCGTGGGCCGTCCACCCGTCGGCCATGAACACGCCGTCGAGGCGTTGGGTTGGTGCCCGGCCGCGTCGAGCTCCGGGCGGCCAACACGTCGGCGGCCCGTTGGGACCCGTGTCTCGGTGCCGAACGAACATCGGCGAGGTGATCGTGAGTGCCTCGTTGAAGTCCCCGGCG
>JAYSTV010000119.1:0-1677 GCA_043719425.1 Acidimicrobiia bacterium
GACCACTGTGATTGATGAAGAACTCCTGGAAGCCATGGAGAAGATGGGGAAGGCCGTCGAGCACACACAGGTGCAGTTCACGACCGTGCGAACCGGGCGAGCGACGCCCGCGCTCGTGGAGCGCCTGATCGTGAACTACTACGGCAGCGACGTCCCCCTTCAACAGCTCGCGGGCTTCAGCGTTCCCGAGGCTCGCCAGCTTGTGGTCAAACCCCACGACAAGGGTTCCCTCAACGCCATCGAAAAAGCCATCCGAGACTCCGACCTCGGTCTGTCTCCCTCGAATGACGGTGTGGTGATCCGACTCAATGTTCCAGCGCTCACTGAGGAGCGCCGCAAAGAGTACGTAAAGATCGCCAAGAACATGGCCGAAGACGGACGTATCGCCGTCCGCAACGTGCGCCGAGATGGTCGCAAGCATCTCGAGGCCGCGGAAAAGAAGCATGAGATTTCGGCCGACGAATTGGAGCGCGCCGAAAAAGAGCTAGAGAAAGTTACCCACGACCATATTGACGAGATAGATAAGGCGTTTGCTCGTAAAGAGCACGAACTCCTCGATGTCTGAGCCAGTCCAGCCATCGATAGTTACGCGGACCCGGACTCCGCGACGTCCGTTGCCGACGGAAGGATCAGCATGACAGACGAGCACGACAACGACCTATGGAAAGCCCGTCCGGAGGACGACGAGGAGCTTGACGCGCCTCCGTCGTCGCCGACCGAAGCCGTTCCCGTTGTCGACGTCGACGAGCCGCTGCTGCGCTTCAGTCAGGACGACGGTCTTCTCCCGCACTGGACCGAACCGCCAACTGGTCAGATGCCGGCCATTCTCGCCGATGACGCCTCGGCCAAGGGGGACTCCGAGCTGGCGGCTTGGTCCGGCTTCGGGGCCCAAGCCCCCGTGTGGCGTGACGATCGTTCGGCGAACGCTACCGGCCCGGTCGAGACAGACTTTTCCTACCTGGATGATGGTGAGCGCCCCGGCGCACTCGATGAGTCGCCGCTGAGCGACGACCCCTTCCTGGACCATGATCCCGACGAGGCGCCGATCGAGGAACTCGTCGCGCCGGTCGCCCCGCCCGTCCGCGAAACACCGATGACGCAGCCCCGTGTGGCGGCTATCCGCTCTGGGGCCAAGGCAACCAGCGGCGTCATAACCGGCTCCACCACCGGCGCGCCCGGTGGACCCCGCAAGACTCCCGACGCCCGTCGCCCCGTTCGGACCGAAGCGGTTCGACCGGGCTCGGTTTCTCGACCGGCTCCGTCGGGGCGCAACATGGGCGCCGCTGTTGCCGTTGGTGTTGGCCTCCTTGCGGCCTTCGCCATCGCGAGCAAGCTGGGGAAGAGCTATCTGGTAGCCATCGTCGTGGCCGTCTTGGCATTTGCGGCCGTCGAGTTCTACGACACGGTCCGCCGACAGGGCTACCAGCCCGCCCAGCTCCTCGGCATCGTCGCCGTCGCCGTCATGCCGCTTGCGGCTTACTGGCGCGGCACCGACGGTGTGATGGCCGTACTGGCCTTCGCCATGATCGCCACGCTTGTGCTGTTCATGCTGTCGGGCTCTCTTGAGTCAAACCCGCTGCCCAACACTGCGGCCACCATGCTCGGCATCGTCTACATCGGCGTGCTCGGCTCGTTCGCCGGGCTCATGCTCGGCCAGTTCCAGCATGGCATCCACAC
>JAYSTV010000120.1:0-9889 GCA_043719425.1 Acidimicrobiia bacterium
GAAGTCGACTTCGGTTGGGACGGCATCCGCCTCGCGCTCGAGGTAAGCCCGTTCTTCACCCATGGTTCACGGGCCAAGCAAGAGCGCGACGCCCGCCGCCGCCGGCTACTGGCCGCCGTCCGCTGGCATGTGATCGAGGCCCTCGACGACGACATCGCCACCGAGCGGGCGTTCAAGCCGATCGTGGCATCGCTCCGGTCATTCGGGGCGAAATAGTCCAGGTTTCTTGTCGCTTCGGTCGCTCCCGAAGCGACCAGCTCCACAAGAACGGGCACGAGGCGCGGGTCGCACGCGAGACTCGTGACTATGACGGCATACCCACCTTCGGCGACCGTGTTGGTCGTTGACGACGATCCGCTCAACCGGTCGTTGCTCGCCATGTCGCTCGGCAATGAGGGGTACACCGTGCTCGAAGCAGAGCATGCCAAAGCAGGGCTGGCCGTCCTCGAAGACAACATCGACCGCATCGACGCAGTCATCACTGACATCGAAATGCCGGAGATGACGGGCTACGAATTCCTCGAGCACCGTCACGGCAGCGAACGGCTCAAGGCCATTCCATTCATCGTGATCTCGGGCGTCGAGGAGATGGCGTCGATCATCTCGTGCATCAAGCTTGGCGCCGAGGACTACCTCCCGAAGCCGTTCGACCCCGTGCTCCTTCACGCCCGTGTCGGCGCCTGCGTGGAGAAGAAGCGCATGACCGACGAACTGCGCGACCTCAACGCCAACTTGGCCGAGCGGGTTGACGAGAAGGTCCGGGAGGTCGAGCGGCTCAACATGCTGCGTCGCTTCGTCACCCCGCAACTGGCTGAGGCCATCGCCACCGGCGGCGAATCGATTCTCGCCAGTCATCGACGCGAGATCACCGTGCTGTTCTGCGATCTCCGCGGCTTCACGTCGTTCGCGGAGACGGCCGAACCCGAGGAAGTCATGACCGTGTTGCGCGAGTTTCACCACGCCGTTGGCCCGATGATCTTCGAACATGAGGGCACCATCGCCCAGTTCACCGGCGACGGCATGCTGGTGTTCTTCAACGATCCGGTGCAGCTCGACGATCCCTCGTGGAACGCCGTGATGCTCGCCGTCAACATGCGCGAACGCACGGCGGAACTGTCGACGGCGTGGCGTCGCCGGGGCCACGAACTCACGCTCGGTATCGGCATCGCGGTGGGTTTCGCGACGTGTGGCGAGATCGGATTTGAGGGACGCACCGAGTACACCGCGATCGGCACCGTCGTGAACCTCGCGGCCCGGGTTTGCGGTATCGCCCCCGGCGGTCAGATCCTCGTGACGAACAAGGTCCACGCCGCGGTGGAAGATCGCGTCGAGGCGCGCTCACTGGGCGAAACCGAATTCAAGGGTCTCACCCGCTCCGTCCCGATTCTTGAATTGGTCCGTCTCCTGGCCTAGGAGTACTTGTCGCCGCGGTCGCTCCCAGAGCGACCAGCTCCACAAGAGCGCACCTGTACTGCGGTCAGGACCGCAGCATCTGCCCGCCGCCATGTACCCGGATGCGTTCACCGGTGACGTAGCCCGACGCATCGGAGCAGACGAATCCCACCACTCGCGCCACGTCCTCGGGCTCGCATACCCGGCCGAACGGGAAACGAGCGTCGAGGTCGTGGATCTCGGTGACCCCGGTTGCCGCTTTGGCGAGGCGTCGGCCCATGTCGCTGACTACGAGACCGGGAGCAACGACGTTCACGTGGATGTTGTTCCCGACCTCTTCCTTGGCCAACGTGAACGCCAGCGCCTCCATGGCGGCCTTGCCCATGTTGTACGGCGCTCCGTTGGCGGCGTGATGATCAGTTGCCGCGCTGGAGACGAACACGATGTCGGCCCGACCCCGCGAGGCCGCCCGTTCGCGCATCGCCGGCAGGGCCAGTCGACACAGGTGATGCGGCCCAATGGCATGAATGCGGACGAGACGCTCGGCCTCATCGGCTGCGGTGTCGGCCACGGTGCGACCGCGTGACGCCACACCGGCGTTGTTCACCAAGAGATCAAGCGCGCCGTAGTCATCAGTTAGCGCGCTGAGCATTGCCGCATCGGCATCGGGGTCAACGACATCGGCGGCGTACGCCGATGCCTCTCCCCCGGCGGCGCGAATGACGGCAACGGTCTCCTCCGCTGACGGCGCGTCCTTGGCGTAGTTGACCCCCACCGCGCAGCCTTCGCGCGCCAAGAAGAGTGATATGCCCCGTCCAATGCCGCGTCCGCCCCCGGTCACGAGAGCGACGCGGCCGTCAAACATCCCCATGGGTTAGGCCATCGAGTCCATCAGCGTGATGAGATCAAGGTCGTCGATCGCCGTGATCGAGCGTTCGAGCATCACGGTGATCCACTGACGACCGCGCTCGTTGGCGGGATCGAGCGTGCCGGCGATAACGACGGCGATGACCCACACGTAGAGCGTCGCCTTGCGGTAATCCTCCCAGGCATCGTCGGCGCCGTACCCGGTGACGCCACCGGCGACTAAGCCAGCGTGCCACTGGTTGATAAGCGCGCGTTCGTGTTGACGACGGATCTCCACCGGCACGCTACCGCTCAAGAAGTAGGCAATGTCCTGCGAGGCGCGACCGCGCAGGCTGCCCTGCCAGTCGACAGCGATCAACGGCTCCTGCCCCGGAGTAGAGCCGAAGAACAGGTTGTCCATACGGAAGTCGCCGTGGACGACGGTGAGCGGTGGCGTGGCCATCCAGTCGAACAACTTCGGGAGCACGGCAAGGTAACGATCCTTGAGCGCACCGATGCGCTCAGGCACGGCGTGAGCGAAGAGCTCGGTCATCGGTCCCCATCCGAAGGCGCAGCCCTGAGCGAGACCGTCGGAGCTGTACGACGGCGACACCTCGGGGAGGAACGCGAACGCCGGATCCTCGGTCTGTCCCCAGAGCGACGCGTGGTGGCGGGCCAGCCACGCGATGCCTCCCTGGGTCTCCTCCAGCGTGCACCCCTTGACCTGGTCGCCGAGCGTGTAGTCGGTGAGGTGTTCCATGAGGAGAACGAAGTTGTTGCCCTCGATATCGGCTCGGTACACGATCGGTGTGTACGCAGAGCTTTTCGGGGCAACGTCGCGGTAGAACAGGGTCTCGCGCTCGTAGAGGTGGTACAGATCGGCCACGGCCCGGTTGGTGTCGTTCTCGGCCGGCATCTTCAGAACGAGCACAGCGGGGCCGCTGCCCTTGGAGTAGGTCAAGGCGAGGCTCTGAAGACCAGACATCATTCCGACGCCAACGCCCAGCGGCGTCGCCTCCACGGACGCAACCTCCACGTTGAGTCCATACGCCTGGAGTGCAGCAGTGAGCCACGCTGGCGTCACATCGCCCATCGTGAGTGGCAACGGGACAGCGACAGATGACATACGTGCTCCAGGGTCGGGTGGTCACCTTCTGGTGACCGGGTGCAGCGATCGTAGGGGTTCGCCCGGCCGGGATCTACTCGGTCCGCATCGGCACGAGGACTTGTTCGACCACCCGCTGGACGTGTTCCGTCGTGAGCGGATGGCCGAAGTCCATGACGAAGTGATCCACCCCGAGCCCCCGGAGTCGAGAAAGATCAGCGCGCAGAGCATCAGACTCGGCGTCGGTCGTCGGCAGGGGACGCTCGACCGTCAGGATCATTTCGATCGAACGAGGATCACGCCCCGCCGTTTCGGCGGCCTCACGGACGATGTCGCGCTTACGGATCCAGCGCTCTTCGTCGCCGTACCAGAACGAGTTCCACGCATCGGCCATCCGACCGACAAGTGGCAAGCCAACCTGCTCCCCCGATGCACCGACACAGATCGGCGGAACCACCGTTGGAAGCGGCGGCGCCGCGGCCTCGGAGATCGAGAAGTAGCGGCCTTCATACGTGGGCTTATCTTGCGTCCACATCGCCCGGCAAATGTTGATCACGTCTTCGAGCTGACCGAAGCGCACCGACGGCTTCGGAAACTCGTAGCCATAGGCGCGATATTCGTCCTCACGCCAACCCGCACCGATGCCGAGCATGAAGCGCCCCTCGCTCAACGTCTGCAGCGTGGCCGCCATCTTGGCCGTGAGTGCCGGAGGACGGTACCCGTGGCCAAGAACGTGATGACACAGCAACACGTTGGGGAACTTGGCCGCCAACCACGTGAGCGTGGTCCACGCCTCGAGGAACGGATCGGTCTTGGCATCAAAGCCATAGAAGTGATCGGCCACCCACAGCGAGTCAAAATGCGGCGCAGCCGTGGGGAGGATATGGCGCTCCTGATGCATCACAATCGGTTGGTGATCACTCCACCGATTGCCGATCACCGGAGAGAGCCAACCGAACTTCACCGCAGGCATCGTCATGGCGAAGATTGAATCACACGCGCACCGAACGGCAGGCCCAGGACTCCGCCAGATCCGCCAGCCGCGACCACCGGTTGCTTCACCGGCACGAGCTGGCACTCGAACCTGATCACCTGTAATCAGGCAAAGTGGGTCGAGCGGCGCTGAGCAAGGATCGGCCGGGCAACATCCAGACCAGGGGTCTCGGTCAGTCTGCCGCGACGATTGTCGTCAGGAACTTCCCGCGAGTCCGAATGTCCGCTGGAGGTATGACTTGGTTATACTCGCGCTATGAAGACCGCAGTCTCCATTCCCGATCCGATCTTCGTTGCCGCCGACGAGCTTGCCGAGAGGCTCGGGGTGTCTCGCAGTGAGTTGTACGCACGGGCGCTGACGATGGCGATTGAAGCCGAGCACGACGACGAGCTCACCGCGCGACTGAACTCCGTGTACGAGGACGTCGATTCGCAGCTTGACCCTGGAGTCAAACGCGCTCAGCGACGGCGACTCGCCGCCAACGCCTGGTGACGAAGCCACAACCCCGCCGGGGCGAAATCTGGTGGGCCGATCTCGGCGAACCCCGCGGTTCTGCTCCGGCATTCGAACGGCCAGTACTCGTGGTGTCGTCGGATTCCTTCAATCGGTCGAGGATCGCTACGGTGGTCGTCCTCGTTCTGACTTCAAACCTTCGGCTTGGTGATGCCCCAGGAAACGTCATTCTGGATTCGAATCAATCGGGTCTTGATCGGCCTTCAGTCGTCAACGTCTCACAGTTCGTCACGCTCGATAAGGCCGATCTCCGGGAACGACTTGGTACAGCCGAGACTTCGCAGATGACCCTTGTCGAAATCGGCTTGCGAAAGGTTCTCGGCATGAAAGACACCTCGCCATAGTTGTCTCTACGGGCGGGCGCGACGGGGAGGCCGCGGGAAGAAGCCACTGGTTCGCTCGACGTATTCGGCGTAGCCGGGGCGTCGACGGCCGATCGTCTTCTCCAGCATCGGCACCCCGCTGACCCGAATGAGCAACACGCTCATGGCCAGCGGCCCAACGAACGACGCCAGGCCGAGGCGAGTCTCAGCGGCAATGAGATACAAACCCCACCACACGCAGAAGTCGCCAAAGTAGTTGGGATGGCGGGTCCACGACCACAGCCCCCGGTCCATAACCTGGCCGGCCGATTCGGGCTGTGCTTTGAATCGGGCCAGCTGGGCATCCCCAACCGTCTCGAAGGCGAGGCCCACGCCCCACAACGCAACCCCGATCCAGGCCAGCGGACCAAGATGCATGGGGCGATCAGCCATCTGTCCCAACTGCACCGGCAGCGACACGATGAGCATCAGCAGACCCTGGGTAAGATAGACCGTACGTAGGCTTATCATCGCGAACTTGTCGCCGTGCTTCTTGCGCATAGCCCGGTACCGAAAGTCTTCGCCCTTGCCGTGGTTACGCCAGAACAGGTAGGCGGACAGACGAAGTCCCCAAACGGTGGTGCACGCGACGAGCAGCCACTGCCGAGCCGACACCCCGTTGGCCGTCGCCCGGGCCACCCAGGCAATAACGACGAACCCGAAGCCCCAGATGATGTCGACGATGCTGGCATCGCGTAGGCGAACACTAAGTACCCATACGGACACAACGAGGACAAGAACGGCCGCCACGCATGCGCCGACGACACCGAACTCCATCACAACACCGCCGCGGGCACAGCTGCAGACACAGCAGACACAGCAGACACAGCAGACACTGCAGACACTGCAGACACTGCAGACACAGCAGACACAGCCGACGAACGATCGAGGTGTTCGCCTACCCACCGGTCCATGGTCTCGAACTGCTCGAAGAGCCACCGAAACCGCTCGCCGGGCGCGCTCGGCACCTGCGACCGCGGCACTCGCCAGAAGTGGACATGTATGGGGTGACGGAACGGCACGCCGGCCACGATACGCCCGAGGCTGGTGAAGCGCTCGAATCCAACGTGCACAGCGAGGACAACGTCGACATCGGGCGCCGCGTCGAGCAAGGCGAACGCACCACCGGTCCGCGGCGGGAGCACGTAACGAAACTGCGCCGCTCGCTCCGCCAGATCGGGAAAGCGCTGGGCTATCTGCTCGACCGCCGCCGCCAATCGCCGTTCGTTGAAAAACGTTCCCTCGGGATAGATCACCGGCGCCTGTCGTGGTCCCAGACCGAGGGCGAGGCCGGCGATCGCCCGAGTCTCGGCGTTGCCGCCACGCCCCGAGCGGTCGACGAAATGCAACGGAATCCAATGGCCAACGATGTCGAGGGCAGGACTCCACTGCAGGGAGCGCTTCATGACGTAGTGCACGTCGTAACCAAGATCATGACCGAGGAGCTTGGCCGGCAACACCGCGTCGAACAGGCTCGTGTGATGGCTGAGACAGAGCACTGCGGCACCGTCGTCGAGGCATTCAAGACCGCTCACGTGAAGACGCAGACCGAGCATCCGCTGAGACGCCACCACGATGCGGTGGGCATGTTCGCCGACGAAGCGTTGCAGTCGCTTCTGTGTCGCCGGCCCACGCATTTGCCCAGCGGCGCCAACCCACGCACTGAACGCCAAACCAACCGCGGCAGTTTCGATCCAACCGAGCCACACGACAAAGGCCAGGAGACGAGACCACCGACCACGCCAGCGACCCGTGACCGCATCGACAACAACGGCAACAACAATCAACACAGGCGACGAGATCGTCAACAAGGCGGCCGCCAATATAACGGTGGGCACCGTGATGGCCCGTCGAAGATACCGAGGGGGCACAGCTACAGCAGAAGGTCTTCGTCGAGGAATTGACGGTGCAATTCCGCCGCCTTCGCCGTCCACTCCTCCGCCGTCATGGCAAAGCGGTGATGGTCCTCCCAGACCCCATTGATCTCGATGAGCCGCTCGGCCAAGCCCTCAAACCGAAGACCGAGCTTCTCGACGACGCGCAGACTCGCGCGATTTCGCGGCACGATAGCGATCTCCACCCGATGCAATCCAAGCATTTCAAACGCATGGCTCATCACCCCAACGACCGCCTCACCGGTAAGCCCGAGCCCGGCGACCTGTTGATCGATCCAGTACCCCACGTTGGCGCTCTGCATCGCACCGCGGGCGATGTTGTTGAGATTGCACTCGCCCACAAAACGGCCGTCGTAGAACATGGCGAACCCAACCGCGGTGCCGGCCGCCCGCTCCCGATCGCGGGCCTCGCACCGATTCTCAAACACCCGTCGGCTGGTGACCGCATCGGCGCTGCCGGGCGGGCGACGGGGCTCCCACGTGGTTAGCCACGCGTCGCAGCGTTGACGAACCTCCTGCCACGCCGGTCCGTCGCTCGGCCGCAATGGACGCAGAAGCATCCGTCGGGTGAGCACTTCTGGCCCCAGGGCCATCTGGGTAAGGCGCTCGTTCAGCGACTGCCGCCATCTCCCGGAACTCACGGAGAGCATCGTAGTAAGCCTCGGTTTCCCATCGCAGCTCGCCGCATTTCCGACCGCAGTCGCACCGCCGCACTCGGGAGATCAGTCGTACCGCTGCGCCGATCCTACGATGGCAGCAATGACCACCCCCTCGGTCCCCACGCCCGACCTGTCGACGTTCGCCGACCGTCACCTCGGTCCGACCGACGACGATGCCGCCAAGATGCTGGCCGCCCTCGGTCTCGATTCGATCGACGCCCTCCTTGAAGAAGTCGTTCCCGAATCCATCCGCCAACGACAGCCGCTGGCATTGGCCGCGGCGCTCACGGAACCGGCGGCCCTCGCCAGGATCCGAGAGATTGCTTCGGCGAATACGGTCCTCACATCGATGCTCGGCCAGGGCTATACGAACGTGATCGTGCCGCCCGTGGTCCTCCGAAACGTGCTGGAAAATCCGGCGTGGTACACCGCCTACACGCCGTATCAGCCCGAGATCAGCCAGGGTCGACTCGAAGCGGTCCTCAATTTTCAAACTGCGGTCGCCGACCTCACTTGCATGGACCTGGCGAACGCGTCGCTCCTCGATGAGGCAACGGCGGCGGCCGAAGCGATGACACTCGCCCACCGTCAGTCGAAGTCCCGCTCCAACCGATTCCTGGTCGACTGGGCATGCCACCCACAGGTCCTCGACGTGGTCACCACGCGTGCCGAACCCCTTGGTATCGAACTCGTCGTCGCCCCGGTCGACACGCTCGTGAGTCTCGTTGATCCTGGGGTCTTCGGCTGCCTCATCGCCTGGCCGAACACCACCGGCTCGCTCGGCGATCCGGCCACCCGCCGAGCGCTCGTCGACGCGGTGCATGCCGCCGGTGGTCTCGTGTGCGTCGACGCCGATCTGTTGGCCTGCGTGCTCTTGGAGCCGCCGGGTCGCTGGGGGGCCGACGTGGTCGTTGGTTCGGCGCAGCGGTTCGGTGTTCCCTTGGGCTTCGGCGGACCGCATGCCGGCTTCATTGCCATCGCCGATGCCCACAAGCGGGCGCTCCCGGGACGACTCGTCGGCGTGTCCGTCGACGCCGCCGGACGAACCGCGCTTCGCCTGGCCCTGCAAACGCGCGAGCAACATATCCGTCGAGACAAAGCCACCAGCAACATCTGCACGGCCCAGGTTCTCCTCGCCGTGATGGCCGGGATGTACGCGTGTTGGCACGGGCCGGAAGGTCTCCGACGAATTGCTACGCACACCTACGATGCCGCGAGCACGATTGCGCTCGGCGCGAAATCCGCCGGCCTTTCGCTGGCCAACGACACTTGGTTCGACACGATCACGATCGTGGTCCCCGGGCACGCCGACGCGATCGTGTCCGCCGCCCTGGAGCGCGGCGTGAACATTCGCCGCACCGATGCGGACCACGTGGGCATCACCTGCGACGAGACGACCACCAACGCCCACATAGCCGCGGTGCTGCACGCGCTCGGCGTACCCGGAGTGCCCGACGTTCCCGACGCGACGATTGCTCGTGGTCCGACAATCAGCGACGTGCACGCCCGCACCGGCGAGATCCTCACCCACCCTGTGTTCCGGGCGTACCGGACCGAGACGGAGATGCTTCGCTACCTCCGACGCCTCGCCGACCGGGACCTCGCCCTCGATCGCACCATGATTCCGCTCGGCTCATGCACGATGAAGCTCAACGCCACGACCGAGATGATCCCCGTCACGTGGCCCGAGTTCGCCGACCTTCACCCGTTTTCGCCCTCGTCACAGAGCGCTGGCTACCGCATCCTTATCGACGAGCTCGAACGAATGCTCGTGGAGATCACCGGCTACGACGCCGTGTCGTTGCAGCCCAACGCCGGGTCGCAGGGGGAATACGCGGGCCTGCTCGCCATCCGGGCATATCACCGATCCCGCGGCGATCATGATCGACAGGTCTGTCTCATTCCGTCGTCGGCTCACGGCACCAACGCCGCAAGCGCAGCAATGTGTGGCATGAAGGTCGTGGTCATCGCCTGCGACGACCACGGGAACGTCGATCTCGACGATCTGCGGACCAAGATCGCCGCAAACAACGCAACCCTAAGTGCACTGATGATTACCTATCCAAGCACGCACGGGGTGTTCGAATCATCGATCACCGAGATTTGCGCACTAGTACATAACG